>JBCCPD010000529.1:0-2522 GCA_039025075.1 Pseudomonadota bacterium
CCCGCGCGCGCTCGCGGCGCGAGCGCATGGCCGCTCGCGCCCCGCCGCCGCCGCCTCGCGGATCCCCGCCGCGCCCTGCGCCGCACGCAACCCGGCTAGTCCCAAAAGCCCGGTTCACAACCGTAAATCGCCGCTCCATGCTGCGCCGCACAATTCGAAGCGGGGCGGTCAGACAACCCGTCCCGGGACCGAAGGCAAACGTCCAAGGAGGACGCACCAGATGACCAACGTCGTGATCGCCGGCGCCGCCCGCACCCCGGTCGGCAGCTTCAACGGCAGCTTCGCCAACACCCCCGCCCATGAGCTCGGCGTCGTCGCCGTCAAGGCCGCGCTGGAGCGCGCCGGGGTCGAGGCCGGCGAGGTCTCCGAGACCATCCTGGGCCAGGTCCTCACCGCCGCCCAAGGCATGAACCCCGCCCGTCAGACCCACATCCACGCCGGCCTCCCCGAGGCCGCCGCCGCCTGGACCATCAACCAGGTCTGCGGCTCCGGCCTGCGCAGCGTGGCGCTCGGCACCCAGCACGTGCAGCTCGGCGACGCCGAGATCGTGGTCGCCGGCGGGCAGGAGAGCATGTCCCTCTCCACCCACGCCGCCCATCTGCGCGCCGGCAAGAAGATGGGCGACCTGAGCTTCACCGACACCATGATCAAGGACGGGCTCTGGGACGCCTTCAACGGCTACCACATGGGCATGACCGCCGAGAACGTGGCCGAGAAATGGCAGATCTCCCGCGAGCAGCAGGACGAGTTCGCCGTCGCCTCCCAGAACAAGGCCGAGGCGGCGCAGAAGGCCGGCCGCTTCGCCGATGAGATCGCCGCCGTGACCCTCAAGACCCGCAAGGGCGATGTGGTCGTCGACGCCGACGAGTACATCCGCCACGGCGCCAACATGGACGCCATGGCCAAGCTGCGCCCCGCCTTCGCCAAGGAAGGCACGGTCACGGCCGCCAACGCCTCCGGCATCAACGACGGCGCCGCCGCCGCGATCCTGATGACGGCGGATGCCGCCGAAAAGCGCGGCATCCAGCCCCTCGGCCGCATCGCCTCCTACGCCACCGCGGGCCTCGACCCCAAGATAATGGGCATGGGCCCCGTCCACGCCTCCCGCAAGGCGCTCGAAAAGGCGGGCTGGAAGGTTGAGGACCTCGATCTCGTCGAAGCCAACGAGGCCTTCGCCGCCCAGGCCGCGGCCGTGAACAAGGACATGGGCTGGGATCCGGCGATCGTGAACGTCAACGGCGGCGCGATCGCGATCGGCCACCCGATCGGGGCCTCCGGCGCCCGCGTCCTCAACACGCTCCTCTTCGAAATGCAGCGCCGCGACGCCAAGAAGGGCCTCGCCACCCTCTGCATCGGCGGCGGCATGGGCGTCGCCGTCTGCATCGAGCGCGACTGATTTTTTTCGGTTGGGGGCGGGGCTGAAGCTCCGCCGCCCCTCCGAACCTCGACGCTCCGAACCAAACCCTCGCGCGGAGAGGCCGAGCCCGCTATAGGCTCCGGCTCGATCCGCGCACGCGATCCAATCGAAAAGACACGGACAGGAGGAACACCCATGGCCCGCACCGCCATCGTCACCGGAGGCTCCCGCGGCATCGGCGCCGCCATCTCCCAGGCCCTCAAGGACGCCGGCTGCAACGTCGCCGCCACCTATGGCGGCAACGACGAGGCCGCCGCCAAGTTCACCGACGCCACCGGCATAAAAACCTACAAGTGGTCCGTCGCCGACTACGAGGCCTGCAAGGCCGGCGTCGCGCAGGTCGAGGCGGAGGTCGGCCCCGTCGACATCCTCATCAACAACGCCGGCATCACCCGCGACGCCATGTTCCACCGCATGACCCCCGAGCAGTGGAAGGAGGTCATCGACACCAACCTCACCGGCGTCTTCAACATGACCCATGTCTGCTGGGGCGGCATGCGCGACCGCAAGTTCGGCCGCGTCGTGACCATCTCCTCGGTCAACGGGCAGAAGGGCCAGGCGGGCCAGGCCAACTACTCCGCCTCCAAGGCCGGCGACATCGGCATCACCCGCGCCCTCGCCCAGGAGGGCGCCCGCGCCGGCATCACCGTGAACGTCGTGGCGCCGGGCTACATCGGCACCGACATGGTCAAGGCCATCGACGAGAAGGTGCTGAACGAGCGCATCATCCCCCAGATCCCCGTCGGCCGCCTCGGCGAGCCGGAAGAGATCGCCCGCTGCGTGGCGTTCCTCTCGGGCGACGACGCGGGCTTCATCACAGGCTCGGTGATCTCGGCCAACGGCGGCCAGTTCTTCGCCTGACCCTTCGGCTTTCCGGGGGCGGGGGATCTCGCCTCCGGGGCATCGAGCCCCCCCAAATCCAAGAGCGGGCTCGCGCGCTTCGCGCGGGCGCCCGGAACGGCAAGCGTTTCGAGGGCTTCAAGGAAGAAGGCATTTGCTGGGGAAGAGCCCAAGGGCTCTGGCTCGAGCGTGCGCCGAGTCGCCCGCCGCCTCAAGGCCGAGCCGGCCTGAAGAAGGCCGGTCGCGCCGCTGCGCTGCGCGAGCC
>JBCCPD010000530.1:0-2511 GCA_039025075.1 Pseudomonadota bacterium
CGGTCCGTGCCGGCGACCGCGACGCGCGGTCCCTCGCCGTCCGTCAGGAACTCGACGTCGGCGCGCGCCGCCTCCAGCAGATGCGCGCCCAGGTCGAGCGCCTTTTCCTTGACCTTGTCCGACGCCGAAGCGACCGAGGCCGCGCCCACCGGGATCGACTTTGACCCGCCGGTGAAGCCTGGCGGCGCCGCATCGGTGTCGCCCTGCACCAGGCGGATGTCCTCGATCTCGACGCCCAGCCGATCCGACAGGATCTGCGCGTAGGCCACCGCGTGGCCCTGGCCGCTGTCCTGGGTGCCCATCAGCACTGTCAGCCCGTCGCCGTCCTCGTCGAACCGCAACTTGGCCGGAGCTCCGCCTCCCCCCGCGCAGCGCTCCTCGTAAGTGGCGAACCCGAAGCCGCGCAGACGTCCCCGCGCCCGGCTTTCCGCCCGGCGCGACTCGAAGCCGGCGAAGTCGGCCTTTTCCAACGCCGCCGTCATCAGCCCGGGGAAATCCCCGCTGTCGATCACGTCGCCCAGGCCCATCCTGTGCGGCATCTCCTCATGCGTGGGGAAGTTGCGGCGGCGGATCTCGTCCCGTCCCAGGCCGCACTCGGCGGCGGCCACGTCCACCAGGCGCTCGATCAGGTAGGCCGCCTCCGGCCGTCCTGCGCCGCGATAGGCGTCCACCGGCACGGTGTTGGTGGCGACGCCCTTCACGGTCACATGGAAGGCCGGGATCTTGTACAGGCCGGTGTACATGCCCACCGCCGCCTGCGTCGGCACGATGGGGCCGAAATTCGACAGGTGCGCCCCCATGGCGGCCCAGGTGGTCGCCCGCATGCCTAGGAACCGCGCGTCGGCGTCCAGCGCCAGCTCCGCCACGGCGACGTTGTCGCGACCATGGGCGTCCGAGGGGAAGATCTCCGACCGGCCGCCGGTCCAGCGCACGACGCGGTTCAGCCGCTTCGCCGCCCACAGGGTCAGCGCGGCCTCCGGGTAGAGGAACGCCTTGGTGCCGAAGCCGCCGCCGACCGCGCCCGTGGTCATGCGCAGCCGCTCCGGGGCCAGGCCCAGCATCTTGCACAGCTGTCCATGGGCGAAGAACGGGCCCTGGGACGGACAGTCGAGGCGCAGCCGCCCGTCCTCTCCGGGAAACGCCGTCGCCGCGCGCGGCTCCATCGCGTTGGAGACGAGGCGGTTGTTCACCAGCCGCGCGGTCACGATGCGGTCGGCCTTGGCGAAGGCGGCCTCCACCGCCTCGGCGTCGCCGCGCGCGAAGTCGAAGACCACACTGCCGGGGATATGCTTCCACAGCCGGGGCGCCTCCGGCTGCGCGGCCTCGAACGTGTCGACGACCACGGGCAGGTCCTCGATCTCCACCTCCACCAGATCGGCGGCGTCTTTCGCCTGGGCCAGCGTCTCGGCCACCACGAACGCGACCGGCGCGCCGGCGTAGCGGACGCGGTCGCGCGCCAGGATCGGCCAGGGCATCAAGGCCTGATGGCTGTCGTCGGCGTTCTTGACGGTGGCCTGCGCTTCGATGTCGCCGACGCCGTCGGCCTGCAGCTCGTCGCGGGTCAGCACCGCGACGACGCCGGGCGCCGCGCGGGCGGCGGTCGCGTCGATCGACGCGAGGATCCCATGCGCCGCGTCCGAGCGCAGCACGAAGCCGTGCAGCGCGCCGTCCGCCGGCAGGTCGTCGGCATAGCGGCCGAGGCCCTTCAGCAGGGTCGGGTCCTCGACCCGCTTGGCGGATCCTCCGATGCCGAACTTCATACGCGCCTCCGATCCTCCGGGCGGCGCGATCCGGCGCCGGCCCCCGCGCAGCATCGCCGAGGGCCCGGCGCGAATGCAAAGGAAAGCGCGGCTAGGCGGCCGCCTTCTGCGGCGCGTAGACGGACCAGGCGACCATCGCCACGACGAGCGCCGCGCCGCCCAGCTGCACCGGCAGCTCCGCCGGCCACAGACAGGCCGCGCCGCCGAGGCCGGAGAGGACCCGCTCGACAAGGTTCAGGGGCCGCTCCAGGCAGCCCTGCAGAGCCCCGGCGAGGCCGTAGAGCCCGACGAGAGCCAAAGCGAAGATCGGCAGCATCTGCGCCCAGTCGCCCGAGAGGAGCGGCGTGTAGGCGAAGAGCAGCGGCACGATGTAGAGGCCCTTGGCGATTTTCCAGCTGGCGAAGCCGGTGGCCATGGGCGAGGCCTTCGCGATCGCCGAGGCGGTGAAGGAGGCGAGCGCCACGGGCGGCGTGACGTTCGAATCCTGGCTCAGCCAGAAGATGATCATGTGCGCCGAGAGCAGCGCCAGCGTCGCCGCTTCGGGCGCGACGACCATCTGGCGCAAGGGCTGGGCGACCTCGAGCGGCAGGGCGGTGACCAGCGCCGCCGCCTCCGCCTGGGGCATGGGGGCGGAGAGCTTCGGCAACGCCTCGGGCGCCGAGAGCATGAACATGGCCTTGGCGCTCTCCGGCAGGGCGCCGTCGGCGACGAGGGCGATGACCTCCCGGTCCACCATCATGCCGGCGATGGC
>JBCCPD010000531.1:0-2491 GCA_039025075.1 Pseudomonadota bacterium
CTTCCGCCTTGCAGCCCCGACTTCAACCCCATCGAGAACGCCTTCGCCAAGCTCAAGGCGCTTCTCAGGAAGGTCGCCGCCCGGACGCGCGATACCCTGTGGGCAGCCGTCGGCGCAACGCTTGACGCCTTCACATCCGATGAATGCCGAAACTACTTCTCCGCGGCGGGGTATGAGCCCGAGTGATCGGAATTTGCTCTAGCGGCCCATGGCTCCAGATCGGGCCTGCCGCTCAGCCGCCCGCACCGAGCGCCGCGCCGACGCCGCCCGCTTCGCAAACCTGGCCGCCCGCAGAGGCAGCCGAGGCCCCGGCATCCCGCGCCTCGCCGATTCGCGCCTCAGCCCACGCCGCCCTAACCAAACGCCTCGACGACCGTCGCGTCTGCGACGCTAAAGAAAAAATGCCGAGCCGGCCGGCGCCCGAGCCTCGCCCTCGCGGGACCGCACCGTCCCGACGCCGCTCGAACCCGCGCCGCCGCCCCGTCCCGCCGTCTCACCCGGGCCGCCGGCGCCGTCGCGCCGCCAGCCCTAGGATCAGCGTCGACAGCAGCAGCGCCCCGGCCGGCGGCAGAGGCACCGCCGCGTCCACCGGCGGAGGCGGCGGCGGCGGGGGAGGCGGCGGCGGCTCCAAAGGCGCCAGCTGGCCGGAGACCAGGAACCGCGTTCCCGGCAGCGACGACGCCGTCCACGGGTTCACCGACGGCGTCAGAGACGAGAAGTACCGCGCCGGATCCGGCCCCGGCGTCGTCGGCGACACGTCCGAGATGGTCGCCCCCGTCTGCGGCGCCTCTCCCGCGCCGCTGACGATCATCCCGTCCACCTCCAGCGCGCTGGCGAAGACGAGCGCATAGCGGCCCGCATCCAGGAACACCTCGCCGATCACCGGCGCCAGCACCTCCACGCTCGACGTGTTGGGCAGGGTCAGGATCGCGCTCGCCAGGATGTTGTCCTCCAGCGCGCTCGGCGCGAACTCGGGCACGGGGCCCGCGCCCATCGGCACCACCGCCGCCACCACCTGCGCATCGACCACCTGGCCCAGCAGAGCGCCCCCCAGCTGAGCGATGCGCGACCGCTCGCCCAGCTCGAAGACCGAGCCGATGTACTGCCCCGGCCCGACCACCACGCCGCTGTCGGCCGACAGGCCCAGCGTCGCGCTCGCATGCAGAAAGCTCTCGTCCACCGGCAGCGCCCGCGCCGGCGCGGCGGCCATCCCGCCGCCCATCGCCAGCGCGGCGCAGATCACTCGGACCGCCCGTCGCGGCCCCGCACGTTCAAATGCCATGTCGCGTCCCTTCGAGACGCGCCCTTCCCCAGGGCGCCGTCCGAAGGTCTTACGCGACTCGCGTCTCTACTCTAAGTTGTTTTCCGATCAACTTTTACCTATTAACGCGCGTTATCAGGGAGTTAACGTCTCCGAGAGACTAGATCGCCGCCCGCCGGCTTTCCTCCAGATAGATCTCGCGCAGCCGCCGGCTCACCGGACCCGGCGCCCCGTCGCCCACGACCGCGCCGTCCACCTCCACCACCGGCATCACGAAGGCGGAGGCCGAGGTGAAGAACGCCTCCGCCGCGCCCTGAGCCTCGGCGATCGTGAAGGGCCGCTCCTCCACCTTGATCTGCGCCTCCTTGGCGTAGCGCAGCACCGCCGCCCGGGTGATCCCGTGCAGGATCGAGTTGGACAGGCCCCGCGTGACGATCGTGCCGTCCTCCTTGACGATGTAGGCGTTGTTGGAGGTGCCCTCGGTCACCTCTCCGTCCTCCACCATCCAGGCGTCGTCCTTGCCCTGCTTCTTGGCCTCCATCTTCGCCAGGCTCGGAAACAGCAGCTGCACGGTCTTGATGTCCCGCCGGCCCCAGCGCAGGTCGTCGATGGCGATCACTTTGAGTCCGGTCTCCGCCGCCGGGCTGTCGGCGATCTTCTTCGACTGGGTGAACATGACCAGGCTCGAGGGCAGGTCCTCGTCCCACAGGAAATCCCGATCCTCGGATCGGCGCGACACCTGCAGATAGATGGTCCCCTCCTCGACGCCGTTGCGCCTGACCAGCTCGCGATGCGCCTCCAGCAGCGCGTCGTCGGAGCAGGGCGCCGGCATGCCGAGCTCCCCGAGCGATCGCGCCAGCCGCGCGCAATGGCCGGGAAAGTCGATCAGCTTGCCCTCCAGCACGCTGGTCACCTCATAGACCGCGTCGGCGAACAGAAACCCCCGGTCGAAGACCGACACCGTCGCCTCGTCCTCGTCCACAAACTCGCCGTTCACATAGACGATGCGTCCCATCAGCCTCTCCTCATCCCCAAAGCGCGGCCGAGGGCGGGTGCACGCCGGCCGCGTCGAAATCCAAAGGCGCGTCCCGGTCCTCGGCCAGCAGCAGCGGCCCGTCCAGATCGGTCACCGCCGCGCCCTGCGCCACCAGCACCGCCGGCGCCATGGCCAGGCTCGTGCCCATCATGCAGCCGACCATGACGCCGTAGCCCTGCGCCTGCGCCGCCGCC
>JBCCPD010000532.1:0-2489 GCA_039025075.1 Pseudomonadota bacterium
ACGGCGGCGGAGAGGCCCTTCCAGGTGGCGTCGGTGTGGGCGGAGACGGCCATGTGGCCGTCGGCGGTCTCGTAGATGAGTTCCACGAAGCTTTGGGATTTTTCCTCGGCCGCGGTGGTCTCGTCGCCGACGAAGGTGAGGCCGGACATGTCGGAGCCCCAGAGGAAGGCGACCATGGCGTCGAGCATGGAGAGGCGGACATGGGCGCCCTGTCCGGTGCGCTCGCGGGCGAAGAGGGCGGCGGTGATGGCTTGGGAGGCTTGGAGGCCGGTGCCCTTGTCGGGGAGGATGGTGCGGATCAGGCGCGGGCGGCCGCCGGCGCCCTGGACGGAGGCGAGGCCGGAGAGGGCTTGGATGAGGGGGTCGTAGACCGGTTTTTTCGCCCAGGGGCCGTCGAAGCCGAAGCCGGCGATGGAGACGTAGACGATGGAGGGGTTTCGGGCGCGGACCGCCTCTTCGCCGAGGCCTATGCGCTCGGCCACGCCGGGGCGCCAGTTCTGCACGAAGACGTCGGCGGTTTCGGTCAGCTTGAGGGCGGCTTCGAGGGCGTCCGGGTGCTTGAGGTTCAGCGCGACGGAGCGCTTGGCGCGGTTGTTGTTGACGAAGGCGGCCGAGAAGCCTCGGCGGCGGTCGGCGACTTGGCGGGAGTGGTCGCCGCCCGCGGGGCTTTCGATCTTGATCACGTCGGCGCCCTGGTCGCCGAGGATCAGCGTGGCGAAGGGGCCGGAGATCATGGTGGTGGCGTCGATGATGCGGACGCCGGCGAGGGGGCCGGGCATTCTTCTTTTCCTTTGCGTCGGCGCCCTGGATCCGGGCGCGCGGCGGCGTCTCAGGCGCCGCGGAAGGCGTCGTGGGAGCCGCCGTCGATCTTCACGCCGAGGCCGGCGTTGAGGCGGTTGGTGGCGTTGAAGATGGCGACGATCTGCACGGTTTCGAGGATTTCCTCTTCGGTGAGGCCGGCGGCGCGCAGAGCGTCGAGGCCGGCTTCGGAGGCCATGGCGGGTTCGACGGTGAGGTCGGAGGCGAACTCGGCGAGGGCGCGCTCGCGCTCGGTGAGGTCGGCGCGGCGCCAGTTGGCGAGGACGACGTCGACCTTGCGCTTGTCCATGCCGTGCTTCTGCAGCGCGCCGGCGTGCATGAGGATGCAGGCCTCGCAGCGGTTTTCGAGGGAGACGACGAGGGAGATCAGCTCGCGCTCCTGCCCCGTCAGAAGGCAGTCGTCGCCGCGCATGAGGCGGTTCACGTAGCCTTGGAAGAGGGCGAGGCGGTCGGGCTCGATGGGCAGCTTGAGGAATTCGCGGACGTAGCCGAGGCGAGCGCGGCTCTCCTCCTGCATCCGGGCGATGGCGGGGGCGGGATCGGGCGTGTCGGGCAGGCGCAGCCAGGAGGCGCGGTCGGGGGCCGTGTCGGAAGCGGGGGGCATGGGCGGATCCTCCGGGGCGGTTTTTCGCGGCGCGCGAAGGTGCCTTGCGGAGGGCGCGGCGCCAAGGTCAGGGGCGCTTCAGGCAGATGAAGTATTTGTTCAGATTTCGCCTGCGCCCTTTGATGTAACCCAAGTATAGAGGCGGCGGAGGCGCGATGAATACCGCGGGCATCGCGGTCCTCTCACAGCGAATTCACGACGTGGACCTAGCGTTGCTTTCTGTGGCGCCCGGCCCAGCGGTCCGGCGCGCGCCGTGTTCGGTACGACTCTGGGCCCGACCGGCCCGGCTTTGCGATGAGGGAGCTTTCGCCATGGCCGCCACCACGTTGTTTTCGCTCAAGACCGACGCCTCGGGCGCGTTCGACGGCGCCTCCCGCGGGATCGCGGTTAGCGCGGGCGGCCAGGCGCGGCAGCTGAAGACGGACGGGGCGTTCCGGCTCGACAAAGGGCGGCTGCAGCTGGCGCGGCATGCGGATCTGGACGCGTTGGAAAGCTTCACGCTGGAGGCGACGATCAAGCCCAAGAGCGTCGGCCGCGCGCGGCGCAACGTGATGGAGGCGCAGTCGCCGCCGGTGGCGCTGTTCGTGGAGGACGGCAAGCTGACCGGATCGGTGCACACGCAGGACGGCTGGAAAAGCATCGACAGCGGCGAGACGCGGATCGCCGCCGGACAGGCGGCGCGGGTCGGCTTCACCCGCGACGGCCGGGGCCGCATGCGGCTGCTGCTGAACGGCAAGACCGTGGGACGCGGCGCCGCGAAGGGCGGTCTGAGGCCGGTCGGCGAGACCGGCTTCACCATCGGGGCCTGGGTGGACGGGGCCAAGCACCCGTTCTCAGGCGAGATCAAGGGCGTGGAGATCGCGCGCGGCGCGCTCAACCCCAAGGCCGCGGCGAAGGTCCGGTCGGCGGAGCGCCGGCTCGTCCAAGGGTTCAAGCGCAAGACCGGGCTGAAGCGGGTCGAGATGCGGCTGAACCCCAATTACGGCAACTCGCGCCTGCAGCCGATCAAGGACATCATGAACGCGGCGGGGGTCGAGAAGCTGTCGGACCTGCAGACGCTCGACAT
>JBCCPD010000533.1:0-2473 GCA_039025075.1 Pseudomonadota bacterium
ATCGTGCAGGCGGCGCGGGTGAGCTATGGGGCGGGGACGAGGAAGGCGCGGGACGATCGAGGGTTGATCCGGTACTTGATGCGCCATTGGCACTCGACGCCGTTCGAGATGTGCGAGATCAAGCTCCATGTAAAACTGCCGATCTTCGTGGCGCGGCAGTGGATCCGGCATCGCACGGCGAACGTCAACGAGTACTCGGCGCGCTACTCGATCCTGGATCGGGAGTTCTACGTGCCGGCGCCGGAGCATCTGGCGGCCCAGGCCTCGAACAATCGGCAAGGGCGGGGCGAGGTGCTGGAAGGAGCCGAGGCCGAAGAGGCGCTGCGCATGCTGCGCGAGGACGCGGCGCGCTGCTACGACACTTATGCGCATCTGCTCAATGAGGACGGGGCGGACCCCGAGCGGGCGGGGCTGGCGCGGGAGCTGGCGCGGATGAACCTGACTTCGTCGATCTACACGCAGTGGTATTGGAAGATCGACTTGCACAACCTGTTTCATTTCCTGCGGCTGCGGGCGGACGCCCATGCGCAATACGAGATCCGCGTCTATGCCGAGGCGGTGTGCGAGCTCGCCCAAGCTTGGGTGCCCGAGGCCTACGCGGCGTTCGAGGACTATCGGCTGGGCGCGGTGCAGTTCTCGGGCCAGGGGATGGACTGCCTGCGACGGATGCTGGCCGGGGAGACGGTCACGCAGGAGACCAGCGGCATGAGCGCCGGGGAGTGGCAGGAGTTTCAGGCGGCTTTGGCGGGGTAGGCGGGAGCCCGCGAGGGCCCTCGCGCCGCCCTTCGGGCGTCGACATCGGCCCCGCCCGAACTCCCCCGCCCGGATTCCCCCGATCCAGCGCGCGGGCCGATGGCGGCCCGGGCCGCAGGCGTCGAGGGGGACGCCGGGCGGGACCGATGCGGAGCGCAGCGACGGGAGGGCCCGAGCGGCGCGCTCGGCGCTACTTCTCGAAGAACAGCTCGTCGGCGATGCGGCCGGTTTCGCGCCACTCGGCGGCGGCGAACGCGGCCTGGACCTGGGCTATGTTGCGGTCGCGGATCTCCACCATGGCGACGCCGGCGTTTTCGGCCAGCAGGGCGCTTGCGCCGGCGAGGGTCGCGGGCTCGTGACCCTCCACGTCGATCTTGAGCGCCAAGGTTTCGCCTCGGAGCTGAAAAAGGGCGTCCAGGGGCGCGGTGCGCACGGTCTGCGCCTCGGAAAAGTCGCGGCGGGCGGCCTCGGCGGCCGAGGCGGAGAGGGTGGAGAGGCCGGAGGATCGGGGGTCGATGGCGATCCGGGCCTCGCCTTCCGCGTCGGAGAGGGCGATGGGGTGGATTCGGACCCGGTCCTGGAGACCGTTCAGCGCCAGGTTGCGGAGCAGCTTGGCGCGCGTGCGGGAGACCGGCTCGAACGCGTCGACCTGCAGGGCCGGGTCGGCGAGGGCGGAGGTGATGGCGTAAAGGCCGAAATTGGCCCCGATGTCGAACAGGCGCGTCGGGCGGCGCGCCGCGAGCATCGCCGCGAAGCGGGCGCGCTGCTCCGCCTCGAAGGGCTGGCGGATCAGAAGGCGCGCGTCGAGCCAGTCGCGGGGGTGCAGCTCCCACGTCGCGCCGAGGCGGTCGACGCGTCGCGGTTCGGGCGAAAGACGCAGCAGGCGCTTGCGGAGGCTGTGGACCAGGCGGCGCATGGAGAGGCCGTCAGCCCGGCGCGGCGGGGGCCGCGGCGCGGGCGAGGAAGCGGCGGCGGCGCAGAGCGTCGCGCCAGCGCCGGTCGCGGCCGTCGAGATGGCCGGCCGTCGCCGGGTGGCCGAGGGCGCCGTAGACATGGCCGCCGCCGGCGAAGAGTTCGAGGCGGCCTTCGAGCCCTTCGGCCTTGCGCAACGCGCGGTCGATGAAGGGCAGGACGCGAGCGCGGGCATGGACGATGTCGAGGATGTGCGGGTTGTTGGAGCGGCCGGAGACCTGACAGGCGGGGAAGGGGCAGCGGGGGTCGGGTTCCATGAAATGGTCGTAGCCGACGGCGCGGTTCCAGCGCTTGTTGAAGCGCAGGTGGCGGATCTTCGCCAGCGCCATGCCGGCCAGAAGGTCCGCCAGAGCGTGACGGAGATGACGTGGGCGGAGCATCCAGTCGTGCTCCAGCATCAGAGCGTAGGGGCTTTCCGAAAGCTCTATGGCGCGGGCGTAGCCGTCGGCGAGACCTTGGGAGCGGTGCACCTCCACCTCGCGCGGGGCGAGGGGGGCGATGGCGGCCTCGGTCCAGGCGTCGAAGGCCTCGGGGTTCGGCGCGGGGTCGCAGAACAGGCGCAGGACCACGTCGTGGGAGGCTTCGGCGCTCAGGGCGGTCAGGACGGCGCGCGCGGCATGGCCGGCGAGGGCGCGCGACGGGTCGGCCGCGGCGACGTTGGAGAAGAGGTTGAGATTGAATCGCGGTCGCGCGGCGGCCATGGTCGCGGCTCCTTTGCGCGCGGGGCGGCGCCGCGGCCCGCGGCGCC
>JBCCPD010000534.1:0-2472 GCA_039025075.1 Pseudomonadota bacterium
GGCCGAAGCCGGCGGCCCAGTCCGCATCGCCGATCAGCGCGAAGGGCGGCAGGCCGCCCGCCGCCCAGGCCTTGGCGAGGATCTCCCCCCCGATGCCCGCCGGATCGCCGCAGGACACGGCGAGCGGCGCCGCCGCGCCCGCGCCGTCAGAGGCGGTCGACATAGGCCTGCGCGCGCAGCTCGGCCAAGCGGCCTTCCGCGCGGCGCGCCAGGCGCTGGTCCAGAAGGCGCGCGCGGATCGCCTCGCGGTCAGCCTCCGACAGCTCCCGCGGCGTCTCGACGCGGTCGAAGATGGTGAGGATAACGAAGCCGCCCTGCACCTCGAACGGCCCGGCGACGCCGCCGGGCTCCAACCCCGACAGGGCGTTCGCCAGCCCCGGCGGCAGCCGGTCCTGCGGCACGGTCCCCACGCGCCCGCCCCGCCGCGCGCTGGGGGAGCGGGAATGGCGCCGCGCCAAGGCCTCGAAGCCGCCGCCGGCCCGAGCCTCCGCCGCGACCTCCTCGGCCAGGGCCGAGGCGGCGGCGCGGTCGCGCCCGGCGGGGATCGCGATCTCCCCCAGATCGTAGCTGACGGCCTTGTCGAGCCCGGCGGCGGCGATCTCGTCCTCGAGGTCGAGCTCCGTCACCTCCTCGGTCACGCCGTAGTCGCGGCGCACGACGGCGGTCCAGAGCACTTCGGTCTCGATGTATTCGCGCACCACCGCCAGCGAAATGCCGTCGCGCTTCAGCCGCCGCTCCAGCGTCGAGGCGTTCAGACCCTGCGATTGGGCGAAGCGCGACAGGCCCAGATCCACGTCCTCGCGCGTCACGCGCACGCCCGCGGCCTCGGCCGCCGCGCGCTTGAGCCGGTCGTCGATCATCGACTGCAGAGCGGACTCGTCCGAGACCGACGGCAGGCCGACAAAGCGCAGAAGGCGCAGGCGCTGATCCACGTCGAAGCTGGTGATGGCCCGCCCGTCCACGAAGGCGGCCGGAGCGAAGGTGGCCGCGCTCTGCGCCGCCGCGGGGCCCACGCGGCCGTCGGGCCCCGCGCCCAGGACGGCGAGCGTCAGCGCCGCCGCGCCGGCCGCCCGCCGAGCCAAGCCGCTCCGGACCCCGGAAAATACCGTTCCGCGCGAAAAGCTCATGTTCCCCGTCCTCCCATGATCCGAGCCCGGCCGATCCGGCGCGCCTGATCCCTCGCCCGCGCCGCCATGCCTCAGCGGCTCCCGGCCGTCGCCCGCGCCCCGGCCGTCATCGCCGCTGCGGCGCGCAGCGGCCCGTTGGCGAGCGCTGCACCCCGTCGCCGCCGAAGGCCCAAAGCCGCAGCCTCAACCCGTAGAACGTGGAGGCCGGCGCGTCCACGGTGCTGGTGAAATCGCGCCCCGCATAGAACGACACGTCCACGCATTCGTTGACGAAGCCGATCTCGCCGCCCACGCGCACGAAGTCCTTCGCCTCCAGATCCCGCCGAGCCTCCGCGCCGATGAACCAGTTGTCGGCCACGGCGAGACGCGCTTCGCCGGCGACCTCATGCCGATCCTCCGGCGTCACCGCGTCCTGGGCGAGGAACAGATAGGACGCCTCCAGGTCCAGCCCGAAGGCCGAGGCCGCGCCGTAGACCTCGTTGCGGTTGATCTCGAAATCGTCGCCGACCCGCATGCGGTGCGAAAGGGCCACGACGCCCGGCCATTCCACCGTCCAGGCCCCCACGTAATCCGACTCGCGCCCGTTCAGCCCGGTCCCGGACACGAAGCTGTCGATCTCCCGCGTGCGGAACACCCGTCCCACGGTGGCGGAGAAATCGGCCCCGCGCTCCGCCTCCCGCGCATAGCGCAGGCCCAGATTCAGGCGCGGCCCTTCCTCGAACCCGTCGAAGCCGGCATGGCGACGCAGGGAGAACAGCGAGGTCTCGTCGAACTCGGTCAGCAGGCTGTCCTCGTCCGGAAAGGCCGGACGGTCGTCGAAGAAGGGTGCGGCGACCGCCTGGGCGATCGGCTCGAACAGATGCGTGACCGCGCCGCCGTCGGTGAGGCGCGACAGCGCATCGCCGCCGGCGTCGTGGCGCAGCAGCGGGTAGCGCGCCTCGAACGCGGCCAGGGGGGCGAAGCGCTCCCGCCGGTCGGGGCCGGCGGCGGCGGTGGCGTCCTGCAGCTCCCACACGTCGCCGCGGACCGAGCCGTAGGCGGCCGCCGCGACGCCCTGGTCCAGCACCCAGCGCCGCTCGAAATCCACGGCGCCGGAGACATGGCCGGTGTCCTGCCCTTGGGTGCGGGTGAGCAGGTAGCCCGCCCCCTCCAGCCCCAGGGTTCCGCCGGCGAAGGCGTCGGGCCAGACGCGGCGCGCCTCGAAGCTCGGCAGGGCGAAGGGGATGCCGCCGAACGGCTCGTCGTCGCGCAGGGACTGGAAGCGCACGAAGCTCAGCTCGCCCCAGCCTTGCGCGTCGTCGGCGCGCACGAAGACCTCGGTCTCCAGCCGGTCGCGCTCGGTGAA
>JBCCPD010000535.1:0-2461 GCA_039025075.1 Pseudomonadota bacterium
AGCGGTCGGTGGCGCCGGCGCCGTCCTGCAGCTGGGCGATGACCTGCTCGACCGGGCCGCCAGGAGCGAACTGGATGACGGCGAAGTTTACGAGCATGATCCCGATCAGCGTCGGGATCATCAAAAGGAGGCGACGAAGGACGTAGGCGCCCATTCAGGCGCTGTCGTCCTCGGGTCTGCGCGGGGGGCGGGGGCGGTCGTCGGGGCGGATCCGGATGGGGATCCGCTCCTCCTCCTCTCGGTCGCCGCGCAGCGCGTCGGCGGCGGCCTTGCCCAGACCGGCGGCGGCGCCGGCGAGGCCGATGAGGATGAGCGCCTCTTCAGGGCTCATGACGAAGGTCAGTTCGGCGAAGGTCTCGGTCAGCGTCACAGCGCGCCGTCCTCTCTCAGCTTGGCGGCTTTGGTTTCGTCCCACCACCAGTATGCATCGCCGCGCGCGAAAGGGGGAGCCCCTTGTTCGGGTTTTCCGAAAACATCCCAGTAGGCGATGTTATGCTCGCCCTTGTACCAGTTCGGGGCCCAGATGTGCAGGGCGCGCAGGACCCGGTCGAGGGCGCGGGCGGCGACGGTCAGCTCGTCGCGGGTCTCGGCGGCGATCACCTTTTCGATGAGGGCGTCGACGGCGGGATGGGCGAGGCCGGAGAGGTTGGGCGTGCCCGGCTGATCGACGGCGGAGGAGCCGAAGAGCTGGCGCAGCTCCGGCCCCGGGGTGAGCGACAGAACGAAGCGGCCGGGGACGACGTCGTAGTCGAACTGCTCTTGTCTGGCTTGGTATTGGGCGGCGTCGACGATGCGCAGGGAGGCGTCGACGCCCATCTTCTTCAGGTTCTCGATGTAGGGGCCGATGATGCGCTGGAAGACCGGGCTGTCGTCGAGGAACTCGACCTTGAGGGTCTCGCCGTCGGCGTTTCGGCGCAGGCCGTCGTCGCCCACGGGCCAGCCGGCCTCGTCCAGCAGGCGCATGGCGCGGCGCAGGACCCGGCGGTCGGAGCCGGAGCCGTTGGTGACGGGGGGCGAGTAGGGGGCGCCGTCGAGGACGCCCGGGGGGAGGTCCGCGGCGAGGGGTTCCAGGAGGGCGAGTTCGTCGGGGCCGGGGAGGTCCTCGGCCTGGAGGGGGGAGTTCTCGAACACCGAGTCGGTGCGGGCGTAGAGGCCGTAGAAGAGGACCTCGTTGGACCATTCGAAGTCGAAGCCCATGGCGAGGGCCTCGCGGACGCGCGGGTCTTGGAACTGGGGGCGGCGCATGTTGAACCAGAAGCCCTGGGCGCCGGAGGGGCGGTCGTCGGGGACGGATTCGCGGATGACCCAGCCGTTGCTCACGGCCGGGAAATCGTAGCCGGTGGCCCAGATCTTGGAGAAGAATTCCTCGTGCATGTGGAAGGCGCCGGCTTTGAAGCCTTCGAAGGCGGCGGTGTAGTCCTTGAAGTACTCGTAACGGTATTGGTCGAAGTTGTTGGCGCCGACGTTAACGTTGAGGTCCTTCGCCCAGTAGTCCACGCGCCGCTCATAGGTGATCGAGCGGCCGGGCTGGACGTCCGCCACGATGTAGGGGCCGGAGCCGAGGATGGGGTCGAGGGTGGAGTCCTCGAAGTCGCGGTCGGCCCAGGAGGCTTCGGAGAGGATGGGCAGGCCCCCGACGAGGGCCGGGAGGTCTCGGGTCGGCGCGCCCTCGGCGAAGTCGAAGCGGACGGTCCGGGCGTCCTCGACCGTGGCGGAGGCGATGTCGCGCAGGCGCAGGCGGTAGAGGGGGGAGCCGCGGGTCTTGAGCGTGTCGAAGGTCCAGGCGACGTCCTGGGCGGTGACCGGCGAGCCGTCGGAGAAGGTCGCCTCGGGGCGCAGGGTGAAGCGGACCCAGGCGCGGTCGGCGGGGTATTCGAGGGTTTCGGCGAGGAGGCCGTAAAGCGAGTCGGGCTCGTCGGCGGAGCCGGTCAGGAGCGTGTCGAAGGTGATGCCAAGGCCTTGGGCGGGCTCGCCCTTCAGGATGAAGGGGTGGAGGCTGTCGAAGGTGTTGGAGGCGGCGGTGCCTCGGCCGGACCAGGTTCCGCCCTTGGGGGCGTCGGGGTTCACGTAGTCGAAATGCGCGAAGCCTTCGGGGTATTTGAGGTCGCCGAAGGAGGAGATGCCGTGGGCGACGGTGGTCTGCGCGGCCGTTTCGGCACCGGCGGCGCGGGCGGGCGCGGGGGCGGCGAGGGGCGCCGAGAGCGCGGCGGCGGCCAGGAGCGCGGCGAAAGCGGCGGAGGGACGCGCGGCGGTGCGGGGCATGGGCTGGAGCTCCGTCGGGGGCGGTTGGCGAAAGGAGTAGGGCCAGGGGCGGAGCGGATCAAGCGCGACTGGCGGGTCCGTGATGAACCGGAGGCGGGGCGAGGGCGGGGGTGGGCACGTCGGGGGCGCCCGGGAGGGCCCTCGCCCGGCGGCTGCGCCGCGGGCCTCGGCCCCGCCCGGACTCCCCCTTGGGGGTTTG
>JBCCPD010000536.1:0-2455 GCA_039025075.1 Pseudomonadota bacterium
CGCGCATGGGGCCGTACATCTACGGCGACCGCAACGGCATCCACATCATGGACCTGACGCAGACCCTGCCGCTGCTCGACGCCGCGCTGCAGGCGGTGCGGGACACGGTGGCCAAGGGAGGCCGCGTGCTGTTCGTCGGCACCAAGCGGCAGGCGCAGGCGCCGATCGCCGAGGCGGCCGAGCGCTGCGCCCAGTACTTCATGAACCACCGCTGGCTGGGCGGCACGCTGACCAACTGGAAGACCGTGTCGAACTCCATCGACCGTCTGCGCAAGCTCGACGAGACCTTCGAGGTCGGCGCGGAGGGCTTCACCAAGCGCGAGCGGCTGTCCCTGGAGCGGGAGCGGAACAAGCTGACGCTGAGCTTGGGCGGCATTCGCGAGATGGGCGGCGTGCCGGACCTTCTGTTCGTGATCGACACGAACAAGGAGGATCTGGCGGTGGCCGAGGCCAACAAGCTGGGCATTCCGGTGGCGGCGGTGCTGGACACCAACTCCGACCCGACGGGGATCGCCTTCCCCATTCCCGGCAATGACGACGCGTCGCGCGCCATCGGGCTTTATTGCGAGCTGGCGGCGCGGGCCGCGCTCGACGGCATGGCGGCGCAGATGGGCGAGGCGGGCTTCGACATCGGCGAGATGGAGGAGATCTCCGAGGAGGCGCTGGAGGATCCCGGCGCGGCCGAGGATCCGACGGCCGAGCCGGCCTTGGCCGAGGAGCAGGTCGAGGCGGCGGCGGCGGGCGATGCGGCGGCGGCCGAGCCTCCGGCGGCGACCGAGGCCGAGGCGACCGAGACGCCGGTGGACGAGGCGATCAAGGCCGCGGGCTGAGCCTTGCGCCGGGCGCAAGCCGGGGCTGCGTCCCTCGCCGTTGAACGCCCGCCGCAGAATGACGATTTGACGACGTCCGCGGCGCTTGACGCCGCGGGCTTTCATCCCGACACGAGCGGCCTGAGACGCGTGCGGCCCCCGCCCCGGCGGAGGCCCGCGCCGTCGACGGACGATCTGAGCAGGAGACGACCGATGGCGATCACCGCGAGCATGGTGAAGGAGCTCCGCGACCAGACCGGCGCGGGCATGATGGACGCCAAGAAGGCGCTGACCGAGACCGACGGCGACATGCAGGCGGCGGTGGACTGGCTGCGCACCAAGGGCCTGGCCAAAGCCGCCAAGAAGGCGGGCCGCACGGCGGCCGAGGGCTTGGCGGCGGTGGCGGCGGACGGCGGCGTGGGCGTCGCGGTCGAAGTCAACGCCGAGACCGACTTCGTCGCGCGCAACGCCGAGTTCCAGGCGATGGTCGGCGAGATCGCCGGCATCGCCTTGGGCGCCGACGACCTGGCCGGCCTGCTCGCCTCCCCCATGGGCGGCAAGACGGTCGAGGCGACGGTCACGGACAAGGTCGCCACCATCGGCGAGAACATGACCGTGCGGCGCATGGCCAAGCTCTCGGGCGACGTGGTGGCGAGCTACGTGCACAACGCCGCGGCCGAGGGCATGGGCAAGATCGGCGTGCTAGTCGCCCTCACCGGGTCGGACAAGGACGCGATGGCGGCGATCGGCAAGCAGGTCGCGATGCACGTGGCCGCGACCAACCCGGCGGCGCTGACGGAAAAGGACCTCGACCCGGCGCTGGTGGAGCGCGAAAAGCAGGTGCTGACCGAGCAGGCGCGCGAGTCCGGCAAGCCCGAGGGCGTCATCGAGAAGATGATCGCGGGCCGCCTGAACAAGTACTTTCAGGAGGTGTGCCTCCTGAAGCAGGCCTTCGTGATCAACCCCGACCTGACGGTCGAAAAGGCCGTCAAGGAGGCCGGGGCCGACCTCGCGGTCACGAGCTTCGTGAGGCTCGAGGTCGGCGAGGGCATCGAGAAGGAGGAGGAGGACTTCGCCGCAGAGGTCGCCAAGACCATGGCGGGGTGACCATCCTCCCTTGCACCTGTTGACGGGCGATGGCGGCGGTCCTTCGGGGCCGCCGCTTTTCTTCGGCCGGCCTGGCGCGGGGCGTGTTTCGGGCGACGGTCCGCGCGTCCCGTTTACGGTTTCTCAACCTTGGCGAGCGACATGTCGAGAGGCCGCAGAAGGCGGCCTTGGACGGGACGACGCCCATGGTGATGCGGATCGGAGCGGCGGCGGGGAATAGGGCCGCGATCGCGGCGCTCGTCGTGATGGCGGGGCCGGCGCCGGCCGAGGCGCTGGAGCTGCCGGCGCCGGGCTGGCTCGCCCAGGCCATGGTCGGCGTGGCGGACCGCGTGCCGGGCGATCCGTTTCGGACGGAGGGCGACACGGACGCCTGCGTCGCCGGATATTGGGATCCCGGCGGGCCGGGCTGCCCCGGCGTGGGCCCCTCGGGCGCCAAGGCCGAGGTCACGCTCTCCAGCGGGTCCTTCGGCCGGGTGGAGGCGGACGCCGCGGCCGGCACGATCCGCGCGATCACCCGGACGGACCACTACGCCGACGCG
>JBCCPD010000537.1:0-2454 GCA_039025075.1 Pseudomonadota bacterium
CCCAACAACGCCTTCCTCATCGTCGCCGGCGACGTGAGCGTCGAGGAGGTCCGCGCCCTGGCCGAGGTCCACTACGGCCCCCTCGCCGCCTCCGAAAACCTGCCGGCGCGCGTGCGCCCCATGGAGCCGCCCCAGCGCGCCGCCCGCCGCCTGATCTACGAGGATCCGCGCGTGCGCCAGCCGGTGGTGGTCCGCGACTACCTCGTCCCCGTGCGCCGCGACGGGCAGGAGACGGCGGCCGCGCTCGCCGCGCTCGCCGGGGTCCTGGGCGACGGCCTCAACTCCGTTCTGACGCGCGAGCTGGTGGTCGAGCAAGGCCTGGCCATCCAAGCCGGAGCCTTCTACTCCGGCTCCGCCCGCGACTACGGCCGCCTCTCCGTCTACGCCGCGCCGCGGCCGGAGACGTCGCTGGAGGAGGCGGAGGCCGCGCTCGACGCCGCCCTCGCGGACTTCCTCGCCGGCGACGGCCCAGAGGCAGAGGTGCTGGAGCGGTTCAAGACCCAGTGGCGCGCCGCCTACATCTACGCCCAGGACAGCCAGCAGTCGCTGGCGCGCCGCTACGGCGCCGGCCTCGCCTCCGACCTCACGCTCGAGCAGATCGAGGCCTGGCCGGAAGTCCTCCAGGCCGTCTCCGTCGACGACGTCATGGAGGCGGGCCGCGCCTTCATCCGCTCGGAGCGGTCGGTGACCGGCTGGCTGCGCGCGCCGCTGGAGGGCGAAGGATGAGCGCTGTAGGGCGCCTCCGCGCCGCGGCCCTGGCCGCGCTGACAGCCGTCGCCGCCGCGGTCTCCGCCCCGGCCGCCCTCGCCGACACCGACGTCCAGGTCGTCACCTCGCCCGGCGGCATCACCGCCTGGCTGGTGGAGGAGCCGTCGATCCCCATCCTGGCGTTGGAGATGCGCTTCGAGGGCGGCGCCTCCCGCGATCCGGCAGACCAGACCGGCGCCGCCGGCTTCATGGCCTCCATGCTTCGCGAAGGCGCCGGCGACCTCGACGCCGCCGCGTTCGAAGCGGCGAGCGACGACATCGCCCTGCGCATGGGCTTCGGCGCCGGCGGGGACGCGTTCACCGTCTCCGCCCGCATGCTGACGGAGACCCGGGCGGAGAGCCTGGCGCTGCTCAAGCTCGCCATGACCCGGCCCCGCTTCGACGCCGACGCGATGGAGCGGGTGCGCGGCGGCATCCTCGCCTCCATCCGCAGCCGGGAGACGGACGCAGGCGCCCTCGCCTCCCGCGCCTGGCGCAGCGCGCTGTTCGGCGACGACCCCTATGCCCGCCGATCCACCGCCGAGGGCGTGCTCGCCCTGACCGCCGAGGATCTGGAGGCCGCGCGCCTTCGCGCCATGAACCGCTCCCGCCTCTCCGTCGCCGTGGTCGGCGACATCACCGCCGAAGAGCTGGGCCCCCTGCTGGACGATCTGCTGCTGGACCTGCCCGACGCGCCCTGGACGCCTCTGCCCCGGGTCGAGCTTTCGTCGGAGCGCGGCATCGAGGTCATCGACCTCGACGTGCCCCAGTCCAGCGCCCGCCTGCTGCACGAGGGCATCCCGCGCGACGACCCGGACTTCGTGCCGGCCTTCGTGATGAACTACATCCTCGGCGGCGGCGGCTTCTCCTCCCGCTTGACGGTGGAGGTGCGCCAGAAGCGCGGCCTCACCTACGGCGTCGGCAGCGGCCTCGCCAACTTCGACCGCGCGTCCCTTATGATCGCCAGCCTCTCCTCCTCCAACGACCGCATTGCCGAGGCGCTGGACGTCATCAAGGCCGAATGGACCCGCATGCGCGACGGGGGCGTCACCGCGCAGGAGCTGGAGGACGCCAAGCGTTATCTCACAGGAGCCTACCCGCTGCGCTTCGACTCCAATGCCAGGATCGCCGGCCAGCTGGTCGGCCTGATGTCGCTCGGCTTCACCCCCGACTACATCAAGGAGCGAAACGGCCTGATCGAGGCGGTGACGCTCGACGACGTCGCCCGCGTCGCCAAGCGCCTGCTGCGGCCCGACCGGCTGCACGTCGTGGTGGTCGGACGGCCGGAGGGGCTCGGCGACGGCTGAGCCCCGCGCGGCCGCGGCGAATCTTGGACGGCCGGCGCGGCGCATGCTATCCCTAGCGGCATGAACGCGCCGCACCTCAACATCTCGCCCCCCCGCCCGATCCGCCGGCTCGACGAGGCCGCCCAGAACCGCATCGCCGCCGGCGAAGTGGTGGAGCGGCCCGCCTCCGCCGTGAAGGAGCTGGTCGAAAACGCCCTCGACGCCGGGGCCCGCCGCATCGCGGTCGAGATCGCCGACGGCGGCCGCGCCCTCATCCGCGTGGTCGACGACGGATGCGGCATTCCTCAGGACCAGCTCGCCCTCGCGCTCGAACGCCACGCCACCTCCAAGACCGACGGCGCGGACCTGCTGGCCATCGCCAGCTTCGGCTTCCGCGGAGAAGCCCTGCCCTCCATCGCCG
>JBCCPD010000538.1:0-2454 GCA_039025075.1 Pseudomonadota bacterium
CAGCGCGGCCAGGCGCGAGGTCCGCGCCGGCGCGGGCGGGGCCGCCGGCGCCTCGGGACGCGGCGCGGGCAGCCTGGCGTCGACCACCGCGGGCGGCGGCGCCGGGTTGGTTGGCTCCAGTCCCGGAGGGTCGACGGGCAGCTCTCGGTCGGCGAGGTCGATCTCGTCGAGGGCCTCGTCGGATTCCTCCTCGGTTGGCAGGGCGAGATCGGCGGGCGTGGTCCGCGCCGAAGCCGGTATCTCGGCGGCCGCCGCCGCGGAGGGCGGTTCGGCGGCCGGGCCCCGTGGATTGCGCGGCGGGAGAGCCAGGCCGTCGGCCGGCGGCGGGAAGGCGTCCGCCACCGCGAGGGCCGAAGCCGCGGGCGGAGGGGGCGCCTCCGACGCGTCCGGGGTCTGAGCGGCGGTCTCGACGCCGGGCGGCCCGACCTCCGCAGACGGTTCGTCCGCCACCGCGGCCTCGGCGGTTGCGACCTGGTTCGGGGCCGGCTCCGCATCGCTCGGAGCCGGATCCTGCGGCGCCGCGGCGTTTGCCGCCAGCTCTTGGACGCGCGGCTGGGGCGAGCGCCGGGGGTTGGGAGCGGGCGCGACGACCCCATCCGCCAGAGGTGGGAAGGCCGAAACCGCCTCGGGCGCAGGCGCTTCCGCCTCCGCTCTGGTCGCCTCGGGGAGCGCCGGAGCGGGAGGCGCGTCCGGCGTTTCCTCGGCAAGGTTGGCGGCCGCGGGGGCTTCGCCAGGCGCCCGATCTACCGGAGTGGCGTCTCTAAGCGGGTTGGCGAGGGGAGCCGGCGCGTCGGGGGCGAGCGGGGGGAAAGCCTCCGCGGCCTCGAGCGGGGCGGTTTCCTCGGGCGGCCGAGCCGTCGCATCGGGCGGCGGCGAGACGTCCGACAGGCCCGGCGGCGCCGCGGCGTCGGCGCGGAGCGGGTTCGGCGTCGGCAGCGCGAGGCCCGGCGTCGGCGGCGGGAAGCGCAGGGAGGCGGACGCGACGGGCGTTTCAGGCGCTGTCGTCGGCGGCTCGCTGGGCGTCTCGGCGGCGTCGGCTTGCGGTTCGGGCGCGGCGTCGAGGGCGGCGGCGATGGAGTCGCGAAGCGCGTCGGGCAACGGGCGAGGGTCGGCCGGCGAGGCGGCCGTCTGCTCGAGCGGGACGGGGGGTTGCGCAGCGGGCTGGGCGGCGGGGGAGACGGGCGCGGCGCTCGGGTTGGAGACGGGCAGGGGCGACGTCTCCGCCGCCCTCGCCGCTGCCAGCGACAACGTGGCGAGGGCGGCGGCGGCCGCGACGGCGTGCAGCGCGGCGCGGAGGGCGCGGCCGCTCCGCGCCGTTCGGCTCGCCGACGTCGTCACCGACCGACCCTCCGCCGGCCTCAGCCGGTCGCCTTGGAGAGGGCTTGGTCCAGATCGGCGATGATGTCGTCCGGATCCTCGATCCCGATCGAGAGCCGAACCACGTTGGGGCCGGCGCCCGCGGCCTCCTGCTGCTCCAGGGTCAGCTGCCGGTGGGTGGTGGAGGCGGAGTGGATCACCAGGCTGCGCGTGTCCCCCAGATTGGCCACGTGGGAGAAGATCTCCAGCGAATCCACAAGCTTGACGCAGGCGTCGTAGCCGCCCTTGACCGCGAAGGTGAAGAGCGCGCCGGCGCCTTTGGGGTAGAGCTTGCGGGTGCGGCGGTAGTAGGGCGAGGACTTGAGCCCGGCATAGGTCACGTAGTCGACGCGGGGGTCGTTCTCGAGCCAGGTGGCGACCTTCACGGCGTTGGAGACGTGCTTGTCCATGCGCAGGCTCAGGGTTTCGATGCCCAGCAGGGTCAAGAAAGCGTTCATCGGGGCCTGGGTCATGCCCAAGTCCCGCAGGCCGATGGCGATGCCGTGGAAAGTAAAGGCGAGCGGGCCGAAGGTCTCATGGAACTTGAGGCCGTGATAGGCCGGCTCCGGTTCGGACAAGGACGGGAATTTACCTGCGGCGGTCCAGTCGAACTTGCCTGAATCGACCACGATGCCGCCCATGGCGGCGCCTTGGCCGCTCAGATACTTCGTTGTGGAGTGGACGACGAGGGTCGCCCCGTGCTCGATCGGCTTGCACAGGTACGGCGAGGCCGAAGTGTTGTCGACGATCAGAGGGATGCCCTTGCGATCGGCGATGGCGGCGATCTTGGGCAGGTCCGTGACGTAGCCGCCGGGGTTGCAGACCGACTCGCAGAAGATCGCCTTGGTGCGCTTGGTGCAGGCCTTGGAGACCTCGCCCGGCTTGTCGGTGTCGACGAACTTCGCCTCCCATCCGAAGCGCTTGATGGTTTGGGAGAACTGGGTGATCGTGCCGCCATAGAGGCGGGAGGAGACGACGATGTTGTCCCCGGGGCCCATCAGCGGGAAAAGCGCAAGGATTTGAGCGGCATGGCCCGAGGCCGTGGCGACGGCGCCGGCCCCTCCCTCCAGCGTCGCGACCCGCTCCTGCAGCGCCGAG
>JBCCPD010000539.1:0-2453 GCA_039025075.1 Pseudomonadota bacterium
CATGAGCGCACGCACAGCCATCCTCGGCGCCGGCCTCGCCGGCCTGACCTGCGCCCGCGCCCTCGCGGAGGCGGGGCGCGAGGCGGTCGTCTACGACAAGTCCCGCGGCCTCGGCGGCCGCCTCGCCCAGCGCCGCGCCGAGGGGCCCTCGGGCGAGGCCCTGCGCTTCGACCACGGCGCCCAATACCTGACCGCCCGAACCCCTGAATTCCGAGAGCTTCTCGAAACCCTGGAGACCGCCGGCGCCGCCGCCCGCTGGTCCCCCGAGGGCTTCGAGCCCAAGGACCGCTGGGTCGGCCTGCCGGGCATGAGCGGCCTCGCCCGCCCCCTCGCCGAAGGCCTCGACATCCGGCCCTCAAAGGAAGCCGTCGCCGTGGAGCTCCTCTCCGACGGCTGGCATGTCGGCTTCGCCGACGGCGACCTCGACGGCCCTTTCGAGGCCCTCGCCGTCGCCATCCCCGCCCCCCAGGCGGCGAAGCTGCTCCCCGCCGCCGCAGAGGCCCTCTCCGCCGTCGACATGGAGCCCTGCTGGACCCTCATGGCCGTCTTCGAGGACCGCCCGGCGGAACTCCCGGAGGCCGCCGCCGGCGACGGCCCCCTCGCCTGGATCGCCCGCAACGCCGCGAAGCCCGGCCGCCCCGACGCCGAGGCTTGGGTCGTCCAAGCCTCCCGGGAATGGTCCCGCGAGTACCTGGAGCTGGACCGGCAAGAAGCCTGCGACGCTCTCCTGCGGCTCCTGGGCGAGACCGGCGCCGCGCCGCGCATCGACTGGGCCGCCGCCCATCGCTGGCGCTACGCCCGCGCCGCCACGCCCCTCGGCGCCCCTTTCGCGGAGATCGAGGGCCCGGGCGGAGAGATCGCCGTCATCGGCGGCGACTGGACCCTCGGAACCAAGGCCGAGCATGCTTTTCTGAGCGGCCGCGCCATGGCCGAGCGCCTGCTGGGATGACCCTGCTCCCGCCCGACATGGGCTGGGCGCTTTTCGCGGCGCTGACCGGGACGAGCTTCTTCACCAGCGCCCTGACGGCCGCCTTCGGCATCGGCGGCGGCGCCGCGCTGCTGGCGATCCTGGCGAGCCTCCTGCCCCCCGCCGCCCTGATCCCGGTGCACGGCGTGGTTCAGCTCGGCTCCAACGCCGGCCGCACGGCGATCATGGCGCGCCACGCTGTGCTCGGCGCCCTGGCGCCCTTCGCCGCCGGAAGCGTGCTGGGCGCGGTCATGGGGGCCTCCGTCGCCGTGGCGCTGCCGGCCTGGGCGGTGCAGCTCGGCGTCGGCGTCTTCATCCTGTGGAGCGTCTGGGGCCGCATCCCCGCGCCCGGCCCGGGCCGCGGCCTGACCCTCGCCGCCGCGATCACCGGCGCCCTGACCACCTTTCTGACCATGTTCTTCGGCGCCACAGGCCCCTTCGTGGCCGCCTGGACCAAGACCTTGGGGCTCGACCGAGAGGCTCTGGTGGCCACCAACGGCGCCATGATGACGGTCCAGCACCTGCTGAAGACCCTCGCCTTCGGCCTCTTCGGCTTCGCCTTCGGCCCCTGGCTGGCCCTGATCGCCGCCATGGTCGCCGCCGGTTTCCTCGGAACCCTCCTCGGCCGAGGGGCCCTGCGCCGCATGGGCGACGCCCGCTTCGCCCTGGGCCTCAACGCCATCCTCACGGTGCTCGCCCTGCGCCTGATCGCCGACGGACCAGGCCTGATCTGACCGTGCACGCTGCGAACGCGCACGCATTCAAACTACTGAGTGTGATATATCTTTCAGAGTCTTAATGCCCTGCTCAAGCTTGAGCACCCTTGAGCGCTCAAACGATCTCCACCTCGAACGCCCCCGCGCCCTCGACCGAGCATTCGATCCGGTCGCCCTTGCCGACCGCCCCGACCCCTGCCGGCGTGCCGGTCAGGATCACGTCCCCCGGCGCCAGGGTGAAGAGCCGCGAGAGCGCCGCGATCATCTCCGGGATCTTCCAGACCATCTGCCCCAGATCCCCGTTCTGCCGCAGCTTCCCGTTGACGCTCAGCCGGATCGCCCCCCGCGCCAGCGCGGCCGCGTCCTCCACCCCCACCAGCTCCCCGATCGGCGCCGAGGCCCGGAACGCCTTCGCCGCCGTCCAGGGCCGCCGCATGGCCTTCGCCTCGTCCTGCACGTCCCGGCGGGTCAGATCGATCGCCGGCGCCGCGCCCCAGACGCAGTCCAGGGCGTCCGCCTCCGCGATCTCCTCGCCCCCCTTCGACAGAGCGATCGCCAGCTCCGCCTCATGATGCAGATTGGCGGTCACCGGCGGATAGGGCACCCGCGTCTCCGTCCACAGGTCATCCGGGTTCTTCTGGAAAAAGAAGGGCGGCTCCCGATCCGGATCGCCGCCCATCTCCACGATGTGGTCGGCATAGTTGCGGCCGACGCAGTAGACCCGGCGGACGGGAAAGCGGTCGGAGGCGCCGGCGACCGGCAGAAGGACG
>JBCCPD010000540.1:0-2444 GCA_039025075.1 Pseudomonadota bacterium
ACGGCGCGTGCCCGACGGGCTGATCCCGCGCTTCGGCTCGCAATGGTGGGGCCTGACTTGGGAGACCTGCCTGAAGCTGCTGGCGCACCGCGTCGCCCGCCCCGATCACATGCGTTGGTTCCGGTGGAGCTGGATCCCCGACGAGTTCGCGATCCAGACCCTGGTCGCCGCGCTGGTTCCGGCGGGTCGGATCGAGGGACGCGGCCTCGCGCATGCGCCGTTCGACGACGACGGCAGGCCGGTGGTCTTCTTCGACGATCACGAGGCCTATGTGCGCGGCCTCGACGCCTTTTTCTTCCGCAAGGCCTCGCCCGAGGCGACGCGGCTGCGCGCGGTCGCCTTGGAAGCGGCGCGACAGGACGACGACGGAGCGCCGGTTCGGCTCGACGGGCGGGCGGGCGAGGATCCTGCACTGCGCGCCCAGGCGCTGGGCGCCTACGGTCCGCCCGGTCAGCCGTTCGTCGAAGGCCAGACGGTCGGGGCCGGGCCGAGCCGTCTGGCGCGCCTGCGGGGGCGCTATGTCGTGGTGGTCGGGCCGCCGGCTTTGACCCGGATGGCTTTGGCCGCGCTTCCGCCGCGCTTTACGCGGCTGGGCGAGCTTTTCGACGCCGACCGTGTCGATCTGGGCGAGGGCCGTGAGATGCTGCAGGGCCTGAGCGTGCGGGACGCGCGGATCCGGGATGCGGACCCGCTGCTGTATTTGATGCGCGTGCTGGATCGGGTGGAGGGCGTCGCCGCGCTGACCTGGTCGCCCTTCCATGCGCCCTTGGCGCTGGCCCGGGTTCTGAGCGATGCCAACGCCATCGCGGTCCCGGCTCTGCCCCAGACCGGAGCGCCGGGGCGCGACCTGATCCTGCTGGCCGCCGCCTGCGGCGACGCGGGCGGAGCGCCGGCGCGGGCGATGAGAGAGGCGCTCGGCGGTTCCCTGGAGCGGCGCGTTCGCGCTCTGGCGGATCTGAGCGGCGCGTCGGAGCCGCTGCGCCGGCTGCTCCCCTATGCGGTCGCGGACGAGGCGCCTCCGGACGAGGCTGCGGCGACCGCTCCCCTCTCTCGCTCGGCTTCGGGGCGCGGGCTGGACGGGGACGGCGATGCGGGAGGCGCCGGCGCGGCGACGATCGCTCCGCTGTGGTGGGACCCGGAAGGGCGAGGCGCCTCCGCCCGGCGCGCGGCGCTGGACATCGGGACCGACGATCTGGCCCGGCTGGCGGCGCCTGAGGGCGCGGAGCTCGGCGAGGCGCTGCGCTCGGTCTGGCCGAGGATGGACGCGGCCGCGGCGGAGCTGGTGAACGGTGGCGCGTCATCGGCGAACGAAGACCTGGCGTTGGCCGCGCCCGCCGCGCGTCGGGGCGCCTGAGCGCCGTGCTCGAGGCGCTTCGGGTCGGAGCCCTTTACGCCCGTCTCGCGCTGCGGGACCGCCGGGCGGGCGCGCGGCTTCGCTGCGTGCAGGACCGCACCGCCGCGATCGGAGCCGAAGACATCCTTCTCGTCGCCTGCCTGCGCAACGAGGCCTTCCGGATGCAGGCTTTCGCCGAGCATTACCGGTCCATCGGCGTCGGACGCTTTCTGATCGTCGACAATGGCGGCGAGGATGGGCTCATGGACTGGGCCTCGGACCAGCCGGACGTCTCGGTCTGGCGCACGGGGGACAGCTACAAGGACAATGCCTTCGGCATGCTGTGGTGCAATGCGCTCCTGCACCGCCACGGCCGTGGCCGCTGGTGCGTCTGCGTCGATCCCGACGAGTTCCTGGTTTATCCCTACATGCGCACGCGCAGCCTTCATGCGCTGGGCGACTGGCTCGACGCGAGCGGCCGGCCGTCCTTTCACTGCCTGATGCTGGACGCCTATTCCGACCGCCCCTTGCCGCGCACTCGGCTGGCGTCGGGCCAGGATCCGTTCGAGGTCTGCCCCTATTTCGATCGCGACGGCTACATCCAAAGCCCCGGCTGGGGCTCCGGCGTCGCGATCCGCGGAGGGCCGCGCATGCGGACGCATTTCCGGGACCGGCCGTTCCAGGCGCCGGCGTTGAACAAGATCCCGTTCGTAAAGTGGCGCTGGAACACGCATTACAGGTCCTCCACCCATGACGCCTGGCCGTTCGAGCTGAACCGGGCGGAGCGGCGACGGCAGGGCCGGCGCGTGCCGGCGACGACCGGGGCGCTGTTCCATTTCAAGCTCGTCGCGTCTCTGCGCGAGAAGGCGGTCGAGGAGATGCGGCGCGGTCAGCATTTCGACGGCTCGGCGGAATACGAGGCCTATCTCCGCGACAGGTCGGGGGAGTTCCACGTCCCCGGCCTTTCGGTGCGATACGAAGGGCCGGAGCAGCTGGCCGAGCTCGGCCTGATCTCCGCCGGCCGCTGGGTCTGAGCCCGCCCGCGCGGCCGCTCCCCCGGCGCCCCCCACCCCGCCCCCCCCGCGCCGCCCCCGCGGGGCGCGCGGGCGGG
>JBCCPD010000541.1:0-2417 GCA_039025075.1 Pseudomonadota bacterium
CCGCCCCTTCTCGCGCAACATCCGGTTCGCCGCCGCCAGCCAAAGAAAGGCGACGCCGGCGGCGCAGAGATGGCCCAGCGCGCCGTCCTCGTCCTGGCGGTTGGGGTTCACGATCGCCAGCGCCCTGGGCAGCGTCTCTCCGCCCAGATGGTGGTCCACGACCACCACGTCGGTCCCCGCCGCCGCCTCCAGCGGCTCCAGCGCCGCCGTGCCGCAGTCGAGGCAGACGATCAGGTCATGGGCGGTCGCCAATTTGGCCATTGCGGGTGCGTTGGGGCCGTAGCCCTCGGTCATCCGGTCGGGGATGTAGACGGTGGCCGAGCAGCCCAGCTCCTGCAGCCAGCCGAAGACCAACGCCGTCGAGGCCGCCCCATCCACGTCGTAGTCGCCGAAGAGGGCGATGCGCTCGCCCCGCTCCACCGCCCTCACCAGGCGCTCGGCCGCCGCGTCCATGTCCCGCAGGGAGGAGGGGTCGGGCATCAGGTCGCGCAGCTTGGGGTCCAGGTAGGCCTCCGCCTCCGCCGCCGCGACGCCGCGGGCGGCAAGCACCCGGCCCACCACCTCCGGCACGCCCGCGGCCTGGGCGATGGCGAGGCCCGCCCGCTCCACCCCCGCGTCCGGCCCGGTCCAGCGGCGGCCGGTCACGCTGCGCTCGATCCCCAAGAAAGCTCCCATGGCGCCTTGCTAGACCCGCGCCGCGCCCAAGGGAATCCCCCGCCGCGCGCGCCCTCGCTTGCCCCTCGCCCGCGCCTGCGCTACCCCGCGCCGCGTCCCACCCGTCGGAGCCCGCCCCATGGCCAAGCCCAAGAAGCCGCAGCGCGTCAAAGCGGCCGCCCCGCGCGGCTTCCGCGACTGGTTCGGCGCGGAGGTGGCGCGGCGCGACGCCATGCTGCGCGCGATCACCGAGACCTATCGGTCCTACGGCTTCGACCCCCTCGAAAGCTCCGCCATCGAGACGGTGGAGGCGCTGGGAAAATTCCTGCCCGACGTGGACCGGCCCAACGAGGGCGTCTTCGCCTGGGAGGATGGCGACGAGGGCTGGCTGGCGCTGCGCTACGACCTGACCGCGCCTTTGGCGCGGTTCTACGCCCAGCACCGCAACGTTCTTCCATCGCCCTACCGCCGCTATGCCGTCGGGCCGGTCTGGCGCAATGAAAAGCCGGGGCCGGGGCGGTTCCGCCAGTTCTACCAGTGCGACGCGGACACCGTGGGCGCGGCGTCCGTCGCCGCGGATGCGGAAACCTGCGCCATGCTCTCCGACACGCTGGAGGCGGCGGGGATCGACCGCGGCGACTACGTCGTGCGGATCAACAACCGCAAGGCGCTGAACGGCGTGATGGAGGCCGCCGGCGTCCTCGACCCCGAGGACCCGGACGCCGACGCCGCACGCCGCGGAATCGTCCTGCGCGCCATCGACAAGCTGGATAGACTTGGCGAGGCCGGCGTCCGGGCCCTCCTCGGCGAGGGCCGCAAGGACGAGAGCGGCGACTTCACCCAAGGCGCGCGGCTCGGCGACGAACAGGCCGACATCGTCATGGGCTTCACCGCCGCCCGCCGCGACACGGGCGCAGAGACCTGCGCCCGGCTGCGCGAGCTGGTCGGAGCCTCGGCGGCCGGCGCCGAGGGCGTGCAGGAACTGGAAACCATCGCCGCGCTGCTGGACGCGCAGGGCTTCGGTCCCGACCGCATCGTCCTCGACCCGTCGGTGGTTCGGGGTCTGGGCTACTACACCGGCCCCGTCTACGAAGCCGAGCTGACCTTCGAGATCCAGGACGAGAAGGGCCGACCGCGCCAGTTCGGCTCCGTCGCCGGCGGCGGCCGCTACGACGACCTCGTGAAGCGTTTTACAGGGCAGACGGTGCCGGCCACCGGCGTTTCGGTCGGCGTGGACCGCCTGCTCTCGGCCCTCGCCGCCAAGGGGAGGTTCGAGCAGGAAGAACCCGGGCCCATCGTCATCACCGCCATGGACCGCGACCGCATGGCCGGCTACCAGGCCATGGCGCGGGAGCTGCGCGCCGCCGGCCTGCGCGCCGAGGTCTTCCTGGGCGGCGGAAACATGGGCAAGCAGCTGAAATACGCCGACCGCCGCGTTGCGCCCGTCGCGGTCATCGAGGGCGAGGACGAACGCGCCCGCGGCGTCGTGCAGCTCAAGGACCTTGCGCTGGGCGCGCGCCTTGCCGCGCAGATCGAAACGCACGAGGACTGGGCCGCGCAGCCGGCGCAGGTGGAGGCGCCGCGCGAGGGTCTCGTCGCCGCGGTCCGGGCGATCCTGGACCGCGCCCGCTGACCTGCGCTTCGATGCCGACCGCCGCGCCCGTTCCCGCCGCCGTCCCCCTGGCCGAGCCTCCCGCCCGTCCGCCCCGGCCCGGCCGGGGGGACGACGCCGCGCGTCGCCCGCGGGCGGCAGGTCGACGTCC
>JBCCPD010000542.1:0-2408 GCA_039025075.1 Pseudomonadota bacterium
CAGGCCGCACTCGGCCCTGGGCGGAAAAACGCCGGACGAGGCCCATGCGGGCTTGGCCGGCTATCAAGCGGCGGCATGAAAAGGACCCTGAACCAAGCTTGGCGACGCCGCGAACCTGTCCGGGAAATGGGGACCACCTCTTTGTGCCCGCCGCGCATCGACGTGCTCAGACCGTCGAGGCGGGACCCGGTCGTGGCCTGGCGCCGCTCGCGCAACGCGCGCTCATCGCGGACGATGAAGCTCGCGAAGGCGAAGTCCGCCGCCATCGAAGCGCCCATGGAGACGACCAGCGCGCCGGTCGACTTGAGACGAAAGCCTGCGTTCTGGCCCTGAATGAAGACCGACGCTTCGCTCTCCTTGCTTTCGACCTCGCGGAGAACCTCGTTGCGCGCGTGTCGGTGGATCAGGCTGCGGATGAGGTCAGGGGTGCTCAGCAGCGACAGCCGCTTGACCGCCGCGCGGATCCCGACGGAATCGTAGGCGGCTTTGCGCATCAGATGCGCGCTGTCGCCTTAGGGCCGGCTCGGCAACGTAAACATGGGCGCCGCGCGTAAACGCCCGTTGGCACTCATGCGGACGGCACCCGCGTAAGCCCGGCTCAGTTCTTCGCCTTGTCGACCATCCGGTTCTCGGCGATCCAGGGCATCATGGCGCGCAGCTTCTCGCCCACTTCCTCGATCTGGTGGGCGTCGTTGTTGCGGCGGATGGCCTTGAACATGGGCATGCCGGCCTTGTATTCGCGCATCCACTCGGACACGAACCGGCCGTCCTGGATGTCCTTGAGGACCTTCTTCATGTTGGCCTTGGTGGCCTCGCGCGGGAGGATCTGGGGACCGGAATGGTACTCGCCGAACTCCGCGGTGTTGGAGATGGAATAATTCATGTTGGCGATGCCGCCCTCGTAGATCAGGTCCACGATCAGCTTCACCTCGTGCAGGCATTCGAAATAGGCCATCTCGGGCTCGTAGCCGGCCTCGACCAGCGTCTCGAAGCCCATGCGGATCAGCTCCACCAGGCCGCCGCAGAGGACCGCCTGCTCGCCGAAGAGGTCGGTCTCGCACTCTTCCTTGAAGTCGGTCTCGATGATGCCGGAGCGGCCGCCGCCGATGCCCGAGCAGTAGCTGAGGCCGATCTCAAGCGCGCGGCCGGAGGCGTTGTTGTGGACCGCGACGAGGCAGGGCACGCCGCCGCCTTTGACGAACTCGCCGCGCACGGTGTGGCCGGGGCCCTTGGGGGCCATCATCAGCACGTCGACGCCGGGCTTGGCCTCGATCAGGCCGAAATGGACGTTGAGGCCATGGGCGAAGGCGATGGCGGCGCCCTCGCGCAGATTGTCGTGGATGTGGGCGTAGTAGGTTTCGGCCTGCAGCTCGTCGGGCATGGCCATCATCAGCACGTCCGCCCAGGCGGCGGCCTCGGCGATGGATTTCACGGCGAGCCCCTCGGCCTCGGCCTTGGCGGCGCTGGGGGAGCCGGGGCGCAGGGCGACGGCGAGGTTCTTGGCGCCCGAGTCCCGCAGGTTGAGGATATGCGCGTGGCCCTGCGAGCCGTAGCCCACGACGGCGACGTTTAGGTCCTTGATGAGATTGATGTCGCAATCGCGATCATAATAGACGCGCATGGCCGTCGGCTCCCTCGTCCCTTGCGGATGTTGCGTTTCATTTCTCCGCGGGTTCCGCCCGCGCAAGATGCGTGCGGCGGCGTAGCGGAGGGGCGGCGCCTTGTCCAGCCGACCTGGTCGGACGGGCTTGCCGGGACGCCTGGCGGGCGCCAGCGTCGACCCCAAAAGGAGCTCTGCCATGACCCGTTCGCGCCTGTCGTCCCTGCCTGGAGAGAACCTGCCCGGCATGGGCCACAACAACGGCCCGTCGTTGGAGCCCGGCAAGGGGTTCCACAAGGTGGCCTGGGCGAAGGCGAAGGAGGCGATCCTGCCGCGCCCGCCGCTGGAGGTGCTCAAGCGGCGCGTGCGGCGGGCGAAGGAGCTGGGCCTGGCCTATCCGGCCTACGCCTCGATCCTGGCGGGCAGCGGACGGGACGTGATGGCCTTTCTCTTCACCAGCCATGCGCTGGGCGTTCGACTGGCGCGGGCGATCGAGCTGGACGAGCGAGACGCCGCGCGGCTGCGGGAGATCACCGGTGCCAAGCGCCTGCTGCTGGGGCCGCGCGGCGCGGATGCGGGCGCTTTGGCCGAGGCGCTGGGCGCGGAACGTCGGATCGAGTTCGATCTGGCGGAGGCCGCGCCCGACCTCGCCGCGCCGTTGCCGGAGGGACGCGCGGCGGTGCAGGCCTTGCTCAGGCCGCTGAAGCTGCCGGCCGACGGCGTGGTGATGGTGGGCGACCGGGCGGCCGAGCGGGACTGGGCGGAGGCGGCGCGGTTGGGCCGGTTCCTGAGCCGGCAAGCCTATTTC
>JBCCPD010000543.1:0-2399 GCA_039025075.1 Pseudomonadota bacterium
CCCAGGTCCAGACCTTCGGCGGCTCGTATTCGTCGGACATTCCTGTCCCTCCTGATGATCCGCGCCCCGCGGCTTGCGGCGAGGCGCCGCGCGGTATCTAAGGCTTCCTGAGCAAATTTGCAGGGCGAGCGCAAATCACGCCCGCAGGAGTTTCAGGGAGGAACTCGCCATGCCCGATCCGGACCTCCCTCCCTGGGAGTGGCTCGAGGCCCGCTGGCGCGGCGCGGTGGAAAAAGTCCGCGCCGGACGGTCGCTGAAGCCCGCCTCCTGGCCCGGAGGGGCCCGCTGCGCCGTGGCGCTGAGCTTCGACAGCGACCACGAGACCCTGACCCTCCGCCGCGGCGTCACCTCCCCCGGGGAGCTCTCCGGCGGCCAGTACGGCGCCCGGCAGGGCGTGCCGCGCATCCTCGACGTCCTGCGCCGACGCGAGATCCAGGCCTCCTTCTATGTCCCTGCCGTCGTTGCGAAACTCTACCCTGACGAACAGCGCCGCGTGATCGCCGAAGGCCACGAGACCGGCCTCCATTCCTGGATCCACGAGATGAACTCCCAGCTGCCGCCGGAGGTGGAGCGGGACCTGCAGCTGCGCGCCGCCGACGTGCTGGAGGAAGTCTGCGGCGTCCGCCCCGTCGGCATCCGCACCCCCTCCTGGGATTTTTCGGACGTCACCCTCGCCATCACGCGGGAGATGGAGCTGGAATACGACAGCTCCCTGATGGCCGACGACGATCCCTATGAGCTGGTCGAGGACGGCGAAGCGACTGGAATCGTGGAAATTCCCGTCGAGTGGATCCGCGACGACGCCCCCTACTGGATGTTCCGGCTCGACGGACCGCGCCCCTATCTGGGGCCGCGCGACGTACTCGACATCTGGGTGCGGGAGTTCGAGGGCGCGTTGGCCGAAGGCGGGCTCTTTCAGCTGACGATGCACCCCCACATCTCCGGCCACCGCTCCCGCATCCGGGTGCTGGAGGAGCTGCTGGAGCGCATCGCGGGGGAGCGCGTCTGGGTCGCGACCCATGCCGAGGTCGCCCGCTGGTGCCGCGAGACGGCGGGGCTGAAAACCCCATGATCGCAAGGCTTTGGTCCACGCCCTGGCTGCTGCTCACCTGCGTGACGATGATGTGGGCCTCCAACGCCATCGCCGCGCGGCTGGCGGTGGAGCAGATCTCGCCGGCGACGCTGGTGCTGGCCCGCTGGCTGATGGTCGCGGCGGTGATGAGCGCGCTCTACGGCCGGCAGCTGGCGCGGCACTGGCCCGACATCCGGGCTAAGCTGGGGCTGACCGCGCTGATGGCCTTCTTGGGGTTCACAGCCTTCAACACGGTCTTCTACTTCGCCGGGGAGCGCACCACGGCCATCAACATCGGCATCCTGCAGGGCGCCATGCCCGTGGTGGTGATGCTGGGGGCCTTCCTGGCCTATGGCGACCGGGTGCGGCCGGTGCAGATGCTGGGCGTGGCGCTGACGCTGGTGGGGGTGGTGATCGTCGCCTCCAAGGGCTCGTGGGAGGCGCTGCGGGCGCTCGCCTTCAACGACGGCGACCTGCTCATGCTGTTGGCGGCGCTGCTTTATTCGGCCTACACCATCGCGCTGAGGGCGCGGCCGGAGATGCCGGGCGCGGTGCTTTTCACCTTCTTCGCGCTGATCGCGGCGGTCACCGCCGTGCCGCTGGCGGCGTGGGAGTGGCTGGGGCCAGGGCGCTCTCCGCCGACGCCGCTGGGCTGGGGCGTGTCGCTCTGGGTGGCGATCTTCCCGTCCTGCCTGGCGCAGCTGTTTTTCCTGCGCGGGGTGGACCTGATCGGGCCGGGACGCGCCGGGGTCTACATCAACCTCGTGCCGATCTTCGCGGCGCTCTTCGCCGTGGCGCTGCTGGGGGAGCGCTTCGCGCCCTTCCACGGCGCGGCGCTGGTGCTGGTGCTCGGCGGCATCGCGCTGGCGCAGAAGGGAGAGGCTAAGCCCCTCCCGTCCCTACGAAAACCACGTTCTCGGGCGGCTCGCCGCGGCCGATCCTGAGGCAGTTCTCGGCCACGAAGCGCCAGCGCCGCGCGTGCATCGCCTCCGTCACGGCGGAGCGGTGGGGGCTGAGGATGACGTTGTCGAGGTCCTGGAACGGGCGGTTGCAGGGCCAGGGGTCGGGGTCGGCGGGCGAGGCGTAGTTGTACCACACGTCGATGACGGCGCCGCCGATGCGCTTGGCGGCGAGGGCGTCGTAGAGGGCGTCCTCGTCGATGACGCGGCCTCGGCCGACATTGATGATGACGCCGTCGGGCTTCATGGCGGCGAGGCGGTCGGCGTCGATCAGGCCGATGGTTTCGGCGTTCATGTCGGTCGCGACGAGGACGAAATCGCTTTCTTTCAACAGCTTGTCGAGGCTGTCGGGCTGGCCGAGCCAGTCG
>JBCCPD010000544.1:0-2386 GCA_039025075.1 Pseudomonadota bacterium
GGCGCCGGCCTCCGTCGCCGCCTGGGCGACGGCGCCGAAGAGGGCGGGATCGCGCAGCGTGGCGGCGACGCCCGAGCCGGCGCGCCAGGCCGTGATGCGCGGCGCGCGCACGCCGTCGCCGTGCTCTCGGACCGGGAAGAGAGAGATGTCGACCGTCTGCAGATCCGCGTCTTCGATCCCCGCTTCGGCGAAGGCGTCGAGCATGGCGGCGACGCGGCCCGAGGCGTCGGACAGCGCCTCGGCCGGGCCGGCTCCCTCCGCCTCCACCGAGAAGACGGCGCGCAGAACGTCGGGCACGGCCTGGGCGCGGCCCTCGCCCTGAACGACGATCTCTCCGCGGCAGACGGCGGCGGTCTGCGCGTCGGCGGGACCGGCGAGCGCGGCGGCGAGCAGACCCGCCAGGGCGGCGGCGCGGGGGGAACGTGCGGGCATCGTCGGTCCTTCCGGGGACGGTTTTTCGGCAGCGGGACGCCCCGATCAGGGGATGCGCTCGCGGCGCGGTCAAGGCCGGGACGCGGCCGGACCGTGGCGGCCCCGCGCCCATCGTCGGGCGTGGAGACGACGGTAAGCGTCTTTCGTCGGGCGGAGGCGCTGGAGCGCCGCCGCGCCGCAGGCGGACGTTGCTCGAGGTTTTCAGCCAGGCCGCGCGGCGGGGGCCTTCGGCCCGTCGCCGCGCGGCGAGGGCGCCCGGTCGACGCGCGCGGCGCTGAGCGTCAGCCGGTCATGTCGTCCCAGAAGCTCCTGACCTTGGCGAAGAAGTCGGAGGTGGAGGGGGAGTTGTCTTTGCTCGCCTCTTCGAATTCGCGCAGCAGCTCCTTCTGGCGAGCCGTGAGGTTCACCGGGGTCTCCACCTCCAGCTCGAGATAAAGATCGCCGCGCCGGCCGCCGCGCAGGGCGGGCATGCCTTTTTCGCGCAGCCGCAGCTGCTTGCCGGACTGAACGCCCGCCGGCACCTTCACGCGGGACCGGCCGCCGTCGATCAGCGGGGCCTCGATCTCCCCGCCCAGGGCGGCGGTGGTCATGGGCACGGGGATGACGCAGCGCAGGTCGGCGCCCTCGCGCTCGAAGATCGGGTGCTCGGCCACCTCGATGAAGATGTAGAGGTCCCCGGCCGGGCCGCCGGCGACGCCGGCCTCGCCTTCGCCCGCGAGGCGGATGCGGGTGCCGGTCTCCACCCCCGCCGGGATGTTGACGTTCAGCCGCCGGTCCTTCTGCACGCGGCCGGTTCCGCCGCAGACCGGGCAGGGATCCTTGATGACCGTGCCGCGGCCGCCGCAGGTGGGGCAGGTCCGCTCGATGGTGAAGAAGCCCTGCTGGGCGCGCACCTTGCCCATGCCCGAACAGGTCGGACAGGTGATCGGCTGGGCGCCGTCGGCGGCGCCGGTGCCGTTGCAGGCCTCGCATTTGACCGATGTGGGAATGGTCAGCGTCTCGGCCTTGCCGTTGAAGGCGTCGTCGAGCGTGACGCGGAGATTGTAGCGCAGGTCCGAGCCGCGGGCCGCGCCGCCTCGAGCGCGCGCGCCGCCGCGGCCGCGGCCGCCGCCCATGAACTCCCCGAAGAGATCCTCGAAGACGTCGGAGAAGGCCGAGCCGAAATCCCCCTGACCGCCGGCCCCGGGGCGGAAGCCGCCGGCGCCCGGGCCGCCGCCGTCGAAGGCGGCGTGGCCGAACTGGTCGTAGGCCGCCTTCTTCTGGGGGTCCTTGAGGATGTCGTAGGCTTCGTTGACCACCTTGAACTTGGCCTCTGCCTGCGGGTCGTCGGGGTTGCGGTCCGGGTGCAGCACCTTGGCCTTGGCCCGGTAGGCCTTCTTGATCTCGTCGTCCGAGGCGCCGCGCTTCAGGCCGAGCACCTCGTAGAAATCGTCCTTCGCCATGCGTCGCGTCTCCTGGGCGTCCGCGGCCGCGCGGCGATCGCGTGGTGCGTCGCGGCGCGCGGGCCCTTGATCCTGCGGTCCGGCGGCCGCCTGCAACGGCGCGCGGACCCGTCAAAGCGCGGCCCCGCCCCCGGTCTTCAGCCGTGGGCGGGGCCTGTTCTGGGCGGCGATCCGCGCCTCCGCGCCGGCGCGGAGCGGGACCGCCGGGCCGGGCTCAGCCGGCCTTGCGGTCGTTCTCGTCGACCTCGGTGAAGTCGGCGTCCACCACGTCGTCGTCGGACTTGGCGTCCTCGGGCGCTTCGCCTTCGGGCGCGGCCTCCGCGGCCGCCTCGCCCTCGGCCATCTGGGCCTTGTAGATCGCCTCGCCCAGCTTCATGGCCGCCTCGGTCAAGGCTTGGGTCTTGGCCTTGATGTCCTCGACGTCCTCGCCCTCCGCGGCGGTCTTGAGGTCCGCCATGGCCGCCTCGATCTCCGACTTCACCTCGCCCTCGACCTTGTCGCCATGCTCCGCC
>JBCCPD010000545.1:0-2376 GCA_039025075.1 Pseudomonadota bacterium
GCCAGCTCGGCGATTTCATCGAGGACAAGAACGCCGTCCTGCCGCTGGAATCGGCGATCCAGTCCAACCTCAAGGACACCACGACCCGCGTCCTGGCCTCCCTCACCCCCCGCGAGGAGCGGGTCCTGCGCATGCGCTTCGGCATCGGCATGAACACCGACCACACGCTGGAGGAGGTCGGCCAGCAGTTTTCGGTCACCCGAGAGCGTATCCGCCAGATCGAGGCCAAGGCACTGAGGAAGCTCAAGCACCCCTCGCGGAGCCGCAAGCTGCGCAGCTTTCTCGATCAGTGAAACCGGGCCGCTCAGCGCTCCAACATCTAGAAACCAAAAAGCCCCGCCGAACCGGCGGGGCTTATTTGTGTTCCGGTCAACCGTGGTTCAGCTGGAGCGCGAGTATCTGCGCACGGCTCCGGCAAAGCCGAACGCCGAAGCGATCAGCAGTAACGGCGCGGGAACCGGGATCGGCTGAAGCGTCGTTCGGCTGAGATCCTTGTGCACGGCGACGTTGTCGATGAACCCGCCGTGCTCGTTCTCCTTGCCGCCCGCCGCAAGGTTGAACGTCACGTCGATGTCATTCGCCATAACCTCGAAGAACACGGCGACCTGGGTCCAGAGACCCACCTGGTTCGTCGTGTTAACGACAGGGCCGGAGATCGATCCGATCAACGGGTTGGGCGCGATGTCCGCATCCGCGCTGATCTTGTACTCGATCAAGTTGTCCTCCGCAGCCGAGTTGGTCGTGCGAGGGCTGTAGAAGAAGCTGAACTGGTAGACGCCTTCGTCGAGCTGGACCGTCTGCTCCATGTCGCTGTTGGAGCCGCCGGGTTTCTCGCTGTCGAGCTCGACGTAGTGGTCGCTGGTCAGGCTGCCAGCGAACCCTGGCCGCGAGTCGATCTGATCAACAGTATTGTTCGTCTGGATCTCGATCCCGGTGCCGACGTTGGAGGTCCACCCGCCCGGAAGCGTCGCGAACACGTCCCAAGACTTGTTGCCGGACTTGCCGGAAAGCGAATTAAGCAGGTCCCCGTCGGAGTTCCCCGTCTCCACGCCTTTCGTACCGTCAACGGTCTCGAAGTCGCCGTTGCTGATGTAGTTGAACGACCCGAGCGTGGTCGCAAATGCGGGAGAACCAACCCCAACAAACGCAACGCTGCACGCACCGATGAGCTTCATGAACGAGGTCATGGCCATCTCCCCTTTGCAGCAATGCGCGGAAAACTAACCCTGCATGAACAGACCGTCAATTCGATTCCCCCCAATCCCCATCAAATGAACCTTAATGCCTCTGCGCTATTGATCGCGCCCCTGGGTCCTGCCAGCCTAAGGACCTGACGGACAAGGCAAAGGGGAATGTCATGGCCGATCCGTGGGCGGTCCGAAACGTCTACACGCCCGAAGAACGCCGCGCCGACGCGATGGTGCATGTCGCTGGCCTCGTGCTGGGACTGATGAGCGTGCCGGCCATCATCGTCCTGGCCGCTCTGCTCGACGGCCGCCTCGGCGTGGTCCTGTCGATGACCCTCTACGGCGCCGCGCTCCTGGCCATGCTCGGCGCCTCCGCCGCCTACCACATGATCCGCTCCGAGCCGTGGGAGGAGACGCTGCGGCGCGTCGACCACGCCGCCATCTACGTCAAGATCGCCGCCACCCAGACGCCCTTCGCGGCGATGATGGGCGCCTCCCAGGCCGGCTGGCTGCTGGCCGCCGTCTGGGCCGCCGCGCTCGCCGGCGCTCTGGGCAAGCTCCTGATCCCCCACCTGATGACCCGCCTCAGCCTGCCGCTCTACCTGCTGCTCGGCTGGTCCGGGATCATGCTCCTGTGGCCGGCCGACGGCGCCCGCCCCCTCTTCGGCGCGACCCTGATCCTCGCCGTGACCGGGGGCCTCCTCTACACCATCGGCGTCGGCTTCTTTCTGGCCGAGCGGATGCGCTTCCACAACGCCATCTGGCACGGCTTCGTGCTGGTCGCCTCGCTGACCTTCTACGCCGCCCTCACCACCGAGCTCGGCCTGCGCGCCGCCGCCGGCACGCCGTAAAGGCGCGCTCAGGCCCGCGGAGTCGCGTCGAAGTCCGCCTCCGGGTCCGTCTCGAACGGATAAGGCCCCTCGCCCGCATCCAGCGGCGCGGTCTTCACCGTCAGCCCCGTCGCGGCGTCCCAATCGAAGACCCGCGCCGCCGCCCCGCCGATCACGAAGCCGAAGACGCCGACGTCGTCCTCCACCGCCGGGATCTGCACCCCGACCGCCGGGCAGGCGCTCACCACCGTCCCCGCGAAATGCCGCTCCGCCGCCGCATGCACATGCCCGCAGGCCACCCGCAGCGGAGGAGCCTCCGCCATCGCCGCCGCATAGAGCGCCTCGCCCTCGAACACGAA
>JBCCPD010000546.1:0-2374 GCA_039025075.1 Pseudomonadota bacterium
GAGCCGCGCCGTCTCCGCCTCCGACGACGTCTTCGACATCGGCCCCGACCACACCGCCGACGCCCCGGTCCTGCGCCGTCTCAAGTCCCCGGACATCCAGCACGAGGCCTATTGGCGCTTCGCCACCGGCCTCATGGCCGACGTCGCGGCGGATCTTGTCGGCCCGGACGTGGTCTTCCACCACTCCAAGCTCAACTTCAAATGGTTCGACGCCTCCGACACCGTCAAATGGCACCAGGACATCCAGTTCTTCCCGCACACCAACTACAACGTCCTGACCATCGGCTGCTATCTGGCCGACACCGACATGACCAACGGGCCGCTCGCCGCTCTCAAGGGCTCCCACGACGACGATCTCTACGACCAGTACGACGCCGATGGGAACTGGACCGGCATGCTTTCGGACGAGGACGCGGCCGGCATCGACGAAAGCCGCATCGAATACATGACCGGCAAGGCCGGCTCGATCACCATCCACAACGCCCGCACGCTGCACTACTCGCCGTCCTCCAAGAACCCCGTGCCGCGCCCGCTCCTCCTCAACTGCTTCACCTCGGCCGACGCCAAGCCCTACACGGCGCACCCCCAACCCACCGAAAACGCCTACAGGATCGTCCGAGGCGCCCCGGCGCGCTGGGCCCATCACGATCCGCGCCCCTGCCAGCTCCCCCCGGACTGGTCCGGCGGCTACACCTCCATCTACGCCGCCCAGGCGGGCGAGGACGCCCCCGCGGCCGCCGAATAGGCCGCCGCCGGATGCACGATCCCGCCCCGGTCACCGACGTCCTCCGCGACCTCGCCCCCGGCCCCACTCGCTGGTTCGAGGATTTCAAGCTGGGCGAGACCTTCCACATCCCCTCCCGCACCATGACCGAGGCGCTCTTCGCCGCCTTCCAGCTCGCCTCCGGCGACAACGACCCCATCCACTACGATGTCCACTACTGCCGCGCCCGAGGCCATCCGAGCCTCCTCGCCCACGGCATGCAGATCCTCATCCAGACCGCCGCCGGCGCCGGAACGTTTCCGCAGCAGGTCGCCGACTCCCTCCTCGGCATGCTCGAAGTCTCGGGCCGCATCCTCGCCCCGGTCTACGCCGGCGACACCCTCTACCCCCGCCTCACGGTCACCGAACTGACCCCCCAGCGCAGCACCGGCCTCCTCACCCTCGCCGCCGAGGTCTGGAACCAGGACAGCGCCAAGGTCTTCGAGGGCGCCCACCGCTACCTCATCCGCAAGAGCCCGGAGGCCCCATGAACGCCCCCGCCGCCCTCGCCGCCGCCCCCCGCGCCGCCATCGACGCCCAGGCCCATCTCCACCACCAATGGTTCCTCGGCCTGCAGCTGATGGTCGCCGTGGAGGAGGGTAAAGAGGTCGTCGGCGACTGGATGTTCCGCCTCTTCCGCGCCCAGCATGAGGAAAAATTCCTCTCCAGCTTCGAAAAGCTCGGCCTCTCCGGCCTTCCCCACGCCGTCGCCTGCGCCCGCTACCACGTCCTCTCCAACGGCGTCGGCGGCGTCCGCGTCGAGTACATGGAGGAAAGCGACCGCAAGGCCTGGGTCCGCTTCCGCCACCCCCGCTGGATGTATGACGGCCCCGCCATCTGCGGCATTCCCGTCGAAGCCTCCCGAGGCTTCCTGCGCGGCTGGTACGCCCAAAACGGCGTTTCGCTGGGCAATCCCCGCCTCGGCTACGTCTGCGTTTCCGAAGACCTCACCGGCCAATTCGGCCTCTGCGGCTACTTCCGGGAATACGACCGCGACCTCGCCCCGAGCGAACGCCTCCGCTTCGCCCCAAACGAGATCCCGCCCCCCTTCGACCCCGCCGCCCAGCCGAGCCCGCCCGACGCCCATTGGCCCCAAGACCGCCTCGCCAAGGCCGCCCGCAACTACGCCATGGAGTACTGCCGCAACGGCGTCGCCCAGCTCATCGCCGTCCTCGGCCGCGACCGCGCCGAAGCCCTCGCCCGCCGCACGGCTCGCCTGACCGGCCTCCAGCAATATCCCCACCTTGCCAAGGCCCTCGGCGCCGTCGACGGAGGCCCCGAGGACGCCGCCCGCTTCCTCGCCGCCGCCTTCGCCGGCATGGGCGACGAGACCGAACTCGCTCTCGCCCCCGCTCGCTCAGACCTCCGCCACACAGGCCTGCGCATCGTCCGAGGCCTCTCCGGCGAGCCCCGCGAGACCCTCCTCTCCGCCTGGATCGAGCTCTGGCGCGGCGCCGTCGCCTCCCACCGCGCCTTCATCGACGTGGACGTCCAGCGAAGCGAAGGCGCCCTCCTCTGGCGCCTCTCCCCCCGCGCCGCGCCCTAGGAAAGGGACCCCCCATGCTCCTCAACGACGTCAAGGTGGTGGAGATCGGCCAGGCCTTCGCCGGC
>JBCCPD010000547.1:0-2360 GCA_039025075.1 Pseudomonadota bacterium
CGGCGTCCACCCGCTCAGCTACGCCGAGCTCTTCGCCCTCGCCCAGATCGACACCGAGGCCCTTTTCGCCACCCTTGTCGACTACCCCCAAGTCAACGGCCTGACGTCTCTGCGCGAAAAGATCGCCGCCCTCTATCCCGGCGCCTGCCCCGACAACGTCCTCGTCACCGTCGGCGCCACCGAGGCCAACACCCTCGCCGCCCAGACGCTTCTGGCGCCTGGCGACGCCCTGGTCCGCTTCCGACCGACCTACGAGCAGCTCCCCGGCAACGCCCTGAACCTTGGTCTGGAGGTCCGCACCGTCGACCTGCTCGCGGACCAGGATTGGGCCGTCGACCAAGACGCCCTCGCCCAGGCCGCCAAAGGCGCCCGCGCGATCCACCTCGTAAACCCCCGCAACCCCACGGGCCGCATCCTCTCCCCCGAGGACCGCGTCGCCCTCGTCGCGGCCGCCGAGCACGAAGGCGCCTGGATCATCGCCGACGAGGTCTACGCGGGGACCGAACGCGCCGCCGACGCCCCCACCCCTTCCTTCTGGGGCGAGACCGAGCGCGTGATCGCCATAAACTCCATGTCCAAGGCCTACGGTCTGCCGGGCCTGCGTCTCGGCTGGCTCGTCGCGCCGGAGGAGATCGTGGAGGCCGCCTGGCGCCGCCACGAATACGCCTCCATCGCCGCCTCGATGATGTCCATGCACCTCGCCGACGCCGCCCTCGCGCCCCATGCCCGCGAAAGGCTCACGGCCCGCGCCCGGACCCTCATCCGCCGCGGCTTCGACACTCTCGCCGAACACCTCGCACGGCGCCCGGAGGTGTTTTCGGTCGTCCCGCCCCAGGCCTCTGCCATGTCCTTCGTGGGCTTCGACCTGCCGATCGGCTCCGAAGAACTCTCCCGCCGTCTGCGCGTCGAAGAGGACGTGCTGGTCATCCCCGGCGCCCGCTTCGGCCTCGAAAACCGCTTCCGCATCAGCACCGCCCTGCCGGAGCCGCATCTGCGCGAAGGCCTCGCCCGCCTCGACGCCCTCGTCGGCCGCGTGCTTTCAGTCCGCTGAACGCGGCCCTCGCGGACGAAAACGCCCCGCGGCCGGGGGCCGCGGGGCGTTTACGCGCCTGCCGGCGCGCTTGGGCGCCGACCGCGAAAAATCAGCTGAAGGTGACGTCTTCCGCCGACACCCGGCCGTCGCGGCCCGTCGCCAGCTCGTAGCTGATCTTCTGCCCGTCCGCCGGGGCGGCCAGGCCGGCGCGCTCCAGCGCCGAGATGTGCAGAAAGACGTCCTTGCCGCCGTCATCCGGCTGGATGAAGCCGAAGCCTTTGGTGGAATTGAACCATTTCACGGTGCCGGTGGCCATCGCGTGATCTCCTGTCGGTCTCGCCGCGCGCGGGACGCCGCGGCCTTGGCTTGTCGGTCGAGTAGAAAAAGACCGGCAACGTCAGGGACGAACAGGCGATTTCTTGATCGATAGCCTGCGGCATATGCCCCTCGCCGCGCTGGAAAACAAGGGTTTTCATCGAATCCGCCCTCCATCCGCGGCGATGGATCGACCCCGGCCGCCGCTGCGTCAGCCCGCCAGACGCGCCATCGCCGCCCCATGCAGCGCCGCGTCGCCCGCCGCCAGGATGCGTCCGCCCTGCTGCGCGTCGCCGCCGTCCCAGGTGGTCACCACGCCGCCGGCCCCCTCCACGATGGGGATCAGGGCCTGGATGTCGTAGGGCGCGAGCCCCGCCTCCGCCACCAAGTCCACCTGACCCGCCGCCAGAAGCGCATAGCCCATGCAATCGAGCCCGTAGCGCGTCAGCCGCGCCGCGTCGCGCACCCGCTCGAACGCCGTCCGCTCCTCGGCCGAGCCCACTTCGGGGAAGGTCGAGCAGAGGCGCGCCTCTGGCAGCGTCACGCCCCGTCGCGTGCGCAAGGGCCGGCTCTCGCCGTCCCGCTCCAGCCAGGCCCTGGGCTCGCCTTGCGTCACGCCCCAGAACCGCTCCCGCGTCCAAGGCTGATCCATCAGGCCCATCACCGGCCGCGCGCCGTCGTTGAGGGCGATCAGAACGCCCCAGGTCGGCGCCCCGATCAGAAACGCGCGCGTGCCGTCGATGGGGTCGACCACCCAAGTGAGGCCCGAGGCCCCGTGCGACGCCCCCTCCTCCTCTCCCAGCACGCCGTCCTGCGGCCGCTCTCGGGTCAGCACCGTGCGGATCGCCGCCTCCGCCGCGCGGTCCGCGACCGTCACGGGGTCGTAGCCGCCGCCGCGGTCCTTGTTCTCGGCCGCCAGGCCCATGTCGCGGAAATGCTTCAGACATTCTTCGCGCGCGGCCTCCCCCGCGCGCGCGGCCGGCCTGATAAGCGCTTGACCGACGTCGCCCAC
>JBCCPD010000548.1:0-2347 GCA_039025075.1 Pseudomonadota bacterium
CTTGGGACAAGGCCGCGGTTCTGGCCTCGGTCGAAAAAACCGGCCGCCTGATCGTCGCCCAAGAGGCCGTTCAGGTCGGCGGCTTCGGCGCCGAGGTCGCCGCCACGGTGGCCGAGCGCGCCCACGCGGCCCTGAAGGCCCCCGTCAAACGCCTTGGCGCGCCGCGGGCCCCCATCGCCTACGCCCCGAACCTCGAAGACCGCCTGCGCGTCACGCCGGAAAAGATCGCCGACGCCGCGCGCGGCCTCCTCCAGCCCGCCTGAGGCCCCATGACCGCCAATGAAATGACCGGGGGCGAGGCCCTCGTCCGCATGCTCCTCGCCCATGGCGCCGGCCCGATGTTCGGCATGGGCGGCTTTCAGCTGCTCCCGTTCTACGACGCGGCGCGGCGGCTGGGCCTCGGCCACCACCTGATCAACGACGAGCGCTGCGCGGTCTTCTGCGCCGACGCCTACGCCAAGGTCTCCGGCCGCGTCGGCCTCGCCGACGCGACGCTGGGCCCGGGCGCCACCAACCTCGTGACGGGCCTGGTGGAGGCCCTCAACGCCGGCTCCCCCCTCGTGGTCATCACCGGCGACGCCCACCGCGACCATGCCGGCAAGAACATGACGCAGGAGGCCGACCAGATCGCCATCCTGCGCCCCGCCTGCAAATCAGTCCTAAGGGTCGAGTCCGTCGCCCGCATCCCCGAACTGATGCGCCGCGCCTTCGAGATCGCGACCTCCGGCCGCCCCGGCCCGGTCGTCGTCGACGTCCCCGAAGACGTCGCCCACGGCCTCCACGGCTTCGAAGACGGCGACTTCGACGTCGACCCTGCCCACGAGGCCGCCCCGGCGATCCGCTGCCGCCCCGCCGCCGACGACCTCGCCAAGGCCGCGGGGCTGCTTTCGGCAGCGACAAAACCCCTGATCCTGGCCGGCGGCGGCGTCCACATCTCCGGAGCCGCGGCGACGCTGCAAAACTTCGCGGAGACCTTCTCGATCCCCGTCGCCCACACCCTCACCGGCAAGGGCTCCGTGGCGTGCTCCTCCGCGGTCAACGCCGGCCTCTTCGGCCGCTACGACCGCATCGCCAACGCGATGATCGAGGAGGCCGACGTCCTGGTCTCCATCGGCTGCAAGCTCGGCGAGATCGCCACCAAGCGCTACACCGTGCCGGCCCCGGGCAAGACCCTCATCCATCTCGACATCGACGCGGAGGAGATGGGCCGCACCTATCGGCCATCAGCGAAACTCTGGGGCGACGCCAAGGCCGGGCTCGAGGATCTTTCCGACGCCCTCGCCCCCACCGCCGAGGCGCAGCGCGCCGCTCGCGCAGACTGGATCGGCTCCGTCCCCACCCGAATGGCCAAATGGCGCGAGGAGGTGAAGGACCGGCTCGAAAACGCCGAGACCCCCGTCCACATGGCGCGCCTGGTGACGGAGATCGCCCGGGCCCTCCCCGAGGACGGCGTGCTGGTCGCCGACGGCGGCTTCGCGGCCCATTGGGGCGGGCTGGTCTTCGACACCAAGGCCGCCGGCCGCTGCTTCGTGCCGGACCGCGGCTTCGCCTCCATCGGCTACGGCCTGCCCGGCGCCATGGGCGCCAAGCTCGCTCGGCCGGAGGCCCCGGTCGTCGGCCTCACCGGCGACGGCGGCTTCAACATGGTGATCGGCGAGCTGGAGACCGCCCGCCGCATGGGCCTCGCCGTCTGCATCGTCGTCGTCAACAACGCCGCCTCCGGCTACGTGAAGGCCCTTCAGCACCTGATGTACGGGGAAGGCAGTTACCAAAGCTCCGACCTCGCCGAGACCGACTACGCCAAGGCCGCCGAAGCCCTCGGCTGCCAGGGGATCCGGGTGACCGACCCCGCCGAGCTGGCGGGCGCGTTCTCGAAGGCCTTCGCAGAGACCACCCGCCCCACCGTCCTCGACGTCGTGGTCACGCGCGATCCGGCGAAGATGCTGCCGGCGGTCGACAACCGCGCGGTGCAGGCCAAGAAGGGCGACCGGGTGGCCTGAGCGGGGCAGGGGGCGCTCGGGGCCGGAGGGTCTCGCCTACGGGGCATCGAGCCCCATCGGCTCGCGCGCTTCGCGCGGGCGCCTGGGACGGCAGGCGTTTCGAGGGCGTCGAAGAAGATCGCGGTTTGCTGGGGAAGAGCCGCAGGGGCTCCGCTTCGAGCGTGCGCCGAGTCGCCCTCCGGCGTTCAACGCCAAGTCTGGCGGGGCCTCAAGGCCGAGCCCCTTCGGGGTCGCTCCGCTGCGCTGCGCGAGCCTTGACCCGGCGGACGACTCGGCTTCGCCGGCGGGCCGGGCGCGGAGCGTCTCGGGAGCCCCGGCGCAGGGCGGGTCTCGAACCGCCACGGTCA
>JBCCPD010000549.1:0-2346 GCA_039025075.1 Pseudomonadota bacterium
AGCCAGGCCGTCGGCTCGCGCAGCAGGCAGGCGGTCTCCAGCCCCTCGATCCCCGCCGTGGCGCGATAGGGGCGGATGAAGCGGCGGTAGCGGCGCAGCGTGGTGTGCTTGAGCGCCGGAGCGCCGCGCATGTGGATGTCGGCAAGCGGCCCCAGCGCGGCTTCGAGCGCCGTGGTCCCGGTTTTGGGCAGAGCCAGCAGAACCAACTTGCGCCGAGCGAAGATCATCATGGGCGCGCTCGCCTCCCGCCGGTGGATGGCCGCCGCGTCGGCGCGGGGCCGCGGGCTTTTCCGGAGCGGCGGCCTAACGCGCCGGCGTAGGGCGCGCAACCAAGACGTCCGCGCCGGCCGGTTTGCCAAGGCCGCGCGATCCGTCCTAACAATCGCGGGCTCGGACTCGAGCCGGCCGTTCCTGCGGCCTCCTTTTTGCGCCGGAGATCGGCCTTGCGCGCCTTGATCCATGCCGGAATGCACCGCACGGGCACGACCTGGCTGCAGGATCGTCTGGCCGGAGGCCGCGCGGCGCTGGCGGCGAGAGGGGTGCGCTACCCGGGACGCGAGGCGAACCATCAGGCGCTGGCCTGGGCGCTTCGCCGCGGCGAGGCCGGTCCGCAGGACGCGCGCCGACTGCTGCTTCAGGGCGCGCCGGAGAGGCCGCGTCTTTCAGTGCTTTCGGCCGAGGATTTCTTCACGCATCGGGATTTGGAGTGGGTTCGCCGCCTGGCGCAGGAGGGGCCGACCTCCGTGCGGGTGTATCTGCGCCGGCAGGACGATTGGCTCAACTCGTGGTACAATCAGCATGTCAAATGGCCCTTCGACAGGCGCCTGTCCCAGGCGGGGCCCGAGGACTTTCTGGAGCGGATCGATCGGTTCCACTGGCTGGACTTCGAGGCGACGCTGTCGCGCTGGGCCGACGCCCTGGGAGATGACGGCGTGGAGGTCGCGGTCGTGGAGCCCGGCGGCGTCGAGGACGTGGCGGCAGACTTTCTGGCCCGGCTGGAAATCGACCCGTCGGCCTTGCCCGAGGGCGAGGCGCGCGCCAACGAAAGCCTGCCGGCGCACGCGCTGGAGATCGCGCGGCATATGGGCCTGCACGACTTGGACGCCGCCGCGCGCATCCGCCTCAACGGTGCGCTGCGACGGGGGCTCAGCGCCCATGCGACGCCGGCGCGGACCGTCTTCTCGGTGGCGCGGCGCAACGAGATCCTCGACCGGTTCGAGGCTGGCAACGCCGCTGTCGCGCGCCGGTTTCTGGGCCGCGAGACCCTGTTCCGCCAGCCGCGCCCAAATCCGGACGAGCCGCATTTCGAGTTCCCGGAGATCGACCGCCAGACCCTGCTGCGCGACTGGATCGCGCCGGTGATGCAGGAGCTGGCGCGGGGACGATGAGGCTGCTGTTCGTCATCCTCGCCCATGACCGCCCCGAGGCGGCTGCGGCGCTGGCGGCGGCGTTGACCGACGGGGCGACGGACGCCCGGGCGCTGATCCATTTCGATGCGCGCGCCGACGCCGCGTCTTTCGAACGGCTCGCCGCCGCTGCGGCGGGCCAGGATCGGGTGCGCCTGGCGGCCGAACGCGTCGCGACGCCCTGGGGGCGTTGGGGGCTCGTGCAGGCGACGCTCGACGCGCTCGAGGAGGCGCGGGGCTGGGGGCGCGCGGGCGACGGCTGGACGCCGGACCGGGCGCTGCTGCTGTCGGGCGCCTGCCTGCCGTGCCGGCCCGTCCGGGCGCTGGAGCGTTTCCTGCGGGCGCATCCGCGGCGGGAGTTCATCGAGGCGGGGCCGGCCTCCTGGATCAAGGGCGGCATCAAGGAGGAGCGCTACCGCCACTGGTTCCCGTTCGACTTCCGCGCGCAACGCCGGCTGCACCACCTGTTTCACCAGGCTCAGAGGATCCTGGGCGTCGAACGGCGCGTGCCCGACGGGCTGATCCCGCGCTTCGGCTCGCAATGGTGGGGCCTGACTTGGGAGACCTGCCTGAAGCTGCTGGCGCACCGCGTCGCCCATCCCGATCACATGCGTTGGTTCCGATGGAGCTGGATCCCCGACGAGTTCGCGATCCAGACCTTGGTCGCCGCGCTGGTTCCGGCGGGTCGGATCGAGGGACGCGGCCTCACGCATGCGCCGTTCGACGACGACGGCAGGCCGGTGGTCTTCTTCGACGATCACGAGGCCTATGTGCGAAGCCTCGACGCCTTTTTCTTCCGCAAGGCCTCGCCCGAGGCGACGCGGCTGCGCGCGGTCGCCATGGAAGCGGCGCGACAGGACGACGACGGGGCGCCGGTTCGGCTCGACGGGCGGGCGGGCGAGGATCATGCGCTGCGCGCCCAGGCGCTGGGCGCCTACGG
>JBCCPD010000550.1:0-2343 GCA_039025075.1 Pseudomonadota bacterium
TCGCCCTGGTGGATGTCCGTGGGGATCCCGCGGCCGTTGTCGGAGACGGAGACCGAGCCGTCGGCGTGCAGGGTGACGGAGACGTGGTCGGCATGGCCGGCCAGCGCCTCGTCGATGCCGTTGTCGACGACCTCGTAGACCATGTGGTGCAGGCCCGAGCCGTCGTCGGTGTCGCCGATATACATGCCGGGGCGCTTGCGCACGGCCTCCAGGCCCTTGAGAACCTTGATGGACTCCGCGCCGTATTCGGCGCCGTCCTCGGGCCGCGGATCGTCGGTCATGCGCAGGGGTTTCCTCGGGTTTTCGCTCTCGCCGATTCTACGACGTGCCGCGGGGGGTGTCCATCGACGCGGGGCCGAGCGGGCCGCGCGCGGAGGTCCGGGTCAAGCGCGGCGGCGACGGGCCGCCCAGCCCAGGGCGCCCAGACCCAGCAGCAGGGCCGGAGCGGCGGCCGGCAGCGGAACCTCGGTCGCGAAGGTCACGCTCAAGCGGGCGCCTGGGCGCTGATCGTCCGACCTGAGGAACAGGAGCTGATCGGAGGAGGCGGCGCTGGCCGGCTCGAACGCCGCGCCGACGCCCCAGCGGCCGCCCGGCGCCGAGGCGAGGCCGGCGAAGGCGGCGGGCGGCAGGATCGCCTCGAAGCCGCCGCCGGACCAGTCGCGCGCGGCGAGGTCGAGGTCGAAGGACGCCAGCACGTCGCCGGCGCCGAGCTCGGAGAACGTGGTTCCGTCGCCTGCCTCCGCGGCCAGCTTGGCGAGCTCGGCCCCGGAGATGCGGGCCACGCGGAACTCGCCCCGGCGGTCGCCTGCGTCCTCCCCGGCCTCGAAGCGCAGCACGGCGGAGGCGAGGGCGCGGCCGGCGAGGGGCGAGACGTCGAAGACGAAGAAGCTGCGTGTCGTTCGGCCGAGCGTGCCGACGGCCTGCAGAAAGCCGGTGGTGATGTTCTGGTCCGGGTCGTAGCCGTTCTGGGCGCCGAGGTCGTCGACGAAGCCTCGCGCGAGAGGATCGAGGAAGACGGCCGAGGCCGGGCCGGCGTGCAGAAGCAGAGCGGCGGCGGCCGCCGCCAGGGTCGCGAGGCGCATGGTCCGATCCTCTCTTCGCCGTGGGTCGAGACACCGTGCGCGAAGGACCTGGCCGCGTCCAGCGCGGGACGCGCGGAGGAGGATCGCCTGCGCTCTGCGTGGGTCGCGGCGGCGCGCGTCAGCCCTGGCGGCGGCGGGCCGCCCAGCCGAGGGCGGCGAAGGCCCCCAGCGCGAGCGGCATAGCGGCGGGAACAGGGATCTCGGACGAGGGCGGGCCTGCGTCGACGTCGAGCATCAGGCGGGCCGCCGGGGGATTCTCGGAGAACGCCCAGAGCCCTTCGACGCCGCTTCCGGGAATAAGGTTGTCGAGCGCCGCGCCGAACAGGATGTTCCCGCCGATCGCGGCGTTCACCGCCGCCAGACCGTCGCCGTTCAGCCCCACGGAAAAGCCGGGCATGGGAGACCCGAATGTTCCGAAGACCTCGACCGGTCCGGAAAGCGCGACGCCTGCGCCCAGATCATCGTAGGCGCCTAGGCCGCCCCCGCCCGCCAGCAACGTGGCGGTCGGCGTCGTCACGTCCCAGATCCTGACGATCTCGCTGGGGTCCGTGCTGTTGTAGCTTCCGATATCCGGGAGGAATTCGAGCGTCGCCGAGGTCGCGGTTCCGCCGACGGACGCCAGGTCGAACGCGTAGAAGCTGTGGAAGACGTTCGCTCCGTTGAAGCCCGTGAAGGTGTTGATGTTGTCCGGACCGTGATCCCCGACGTCATTGTACCAGCCCTGGTCGAAGGCATCGAGGCTGATCAGAGCCTGGGCCGGCGCGGCGAACAGGACCGCGGTGGCGACGATGGCGATGGCGCGAAGCATGTGGCGTCCCCTCAAGACTGGCGACAATAAACGAAAGCCTACGCTGATTCTCGCGCGTCGCAAAACGGTTCCGACCACGGTCGCGCGACGCGACGACCCCTGAGCGCTTCTGCGGCGTCCGGGTCGGCGGGGTCTCGGGGATCGGCTCGCGCCGGTCGAGCGCATCGCTCGGTCGCCGTCCCGCCTTGCTTGAAGAGCGGCGCGTGGAAGCCCGGCGGGATCCTCGGGCGCCTGAGCAGGAGCGGCCATGGGAGGCGCGGCGGCCGCGGCGAGGGCGCGACGACCGAAGGACGCGCCCGGGGCGTTCTTTGGGTCTGCGCGGGACACATGGCTCGCAGACGGGACGGTCGCGGATGCGGCGTCGGTCGACGTTCGGGACGAGGCGGGGCGCGACCTTTGAGCGGAGGCGCTTTCCCGCAGGGCGGGGAAAACCGCGGCGCGGAACCGTCCCCA
>JBCCPD010000551.1:0-2333 GCA_039025075.1 Pseudomonadota bacterium
CCGCATTCGGGGCGCGACTATCCGGCCGACCTGCTGGCGGCCTCGCGGCTGAGCGCCCATGACCTGCGCCGGTCAGAGGACGCGTTCGTGGAGCGTCTGTTCGACGCCGCCCCGGCCTATGGCGCGCCGCTGATCCACGCGCTGTCGCCTCGCGCCTACGTGGATCTCAACCGCGGGGCCGAAGAGCTGGATCCCGCCCTGATCGAAGGGGTGCGGGCCGCCGGGCTGAACCCGCGGCTCGCCGCCGGGCTCGGCGTGGTGCCGCGGGTGGTGGCCGAGGGCGTGCCGATCTATTCGGGCAAGATCCCCCGGGAGGCGGCGATGGAGCGTCTGCGCCGCTGCTACAGGCCCTATCACGACGCGCTTCAGAGCCTTTTGCAGGACGCGCGGCGGGTGGCCGGCGAAGCGGTGCTGCTGGACTGCCATTCGATGCCGTCGGACGCGCTGCGCGCGGCCCCGCGGGTGCGGGGACGTCGCCCCGAGGTGATCCTGGGCGATCGCTTCGGCGTCAGCTGCGCGCCCTGGGTCGTGGCCGAGGCGGAGCGGGCCTTCGGCGAGGCCGGCTTCGTGACCGCCCGGAACACGCCCTTCGCCGGCGGCTACATCACTCAGAAATACGGTCGTCCCTCCCGCGGCTTTCATGCCTTGCAGATCGAGATCGACCGCGGGCTCTACCTGGATGAGCGTCGGGTGGAGCCCGGCGCCGCCTTCGCCGAGATCCGCGACGCGTTGCGCGCGGTGACCCGGGCCCTGGCCGCGTTGCGGCCCGAAGCGCCGGCCTTGGCGGCGGAGTAGAGCGCGAGCCTCGCCGACCTTCTAGCCGTCTGGAGTTGGGCGACGGGCGTTCGGCTAAAAAAAAGGGCCGAGACGCGCTCGGCCCAAGTCTAGGGAGGAAACGCCCAGAAGGGCGGTGACGCGAACGCCACGGATAGGAAGCTATAGGTGCGCCGCAGCAAATTCAACGCGGAGCTACGGGAAAAACGCATTCTCAGCCATCTTAATGATTTTGATCGGAAATTTCCGGCGTTCTCGTCCTCGGGCGCCTCGATTCGGCGCCCGATCCTTTTGCAGATGCACAATAGAGAGTCAGGCCGATGAGCGCGGCGGTCAGCGAAGCGAGCGGCCTTTGAGAATCGCCGCCTCGCCGAAGCGGGCGCGGATTCGGTCGGCGGCGCGTTCGGCGTCGCCTCTGCGGCCTGCGTCGGGGTCCAGGAGGTCGGGGGCGCGCTCGGCCGCGTCTTCGGGGGTCAGGTCGGAGAGGCCGACGCCGAGGAGGCGGAAGGGGCCTCGGGGGAGCTCGGGCGTCAGGAGGGGGCGGGCGGCGCGGTAGAGGCGGTCGGCGAGCTGGATGGGGTCCTGGGCGGTGACGCGGCGGGTGAGGATGCGGTGGTCGGCGCGTTTGAGCTTCAGGGTCACGGTGCGGCCGGCGAGGGCCTTGGCCTTGGCGCGGCCGGCGGCCTTTTCGGCCATGCGCCAGAGGTGGCCGTCGAGGAGGTCGGGGTCTGAGACGTCTTCGGAAAAGGTGGTCTCGTTGGAGATTGATTTGGGGGCGCTGTGGGGGGAGACGCGGCGAGCGTCTTCGCCGTGGGCGAGGCGCCAGATGCGGTCGCCTAGGGCGCCGTGGCGGGAGGCGAGGGCTCGGCGGTCGGAGCGGCGGATGTCTGCGAGGGTGCGGAGGCCGTCGCGTTCCAGGCGCTCGGCGGTGGCTTGGCCGATGCCCCAGAGGATGCGGACGGGTTTGTCTTGGAGGAACGCGGCGGTCTCGGCCTGGCCGATGAGGGAGAAGCCGCGGGGCTTGTCGAGGTCGGAGGCGATCTTGGCGAGGAACTTGTTGTGGGAGAGGCCGATGGAGACGGTGACGCCGATGTCCTGCTCGATGTCCCGGGCGAGGCGGGCGAGGGCCTGGGCGGGGGGGCCGTGGAGGCGTTGGGTGCCGGCGAGGTCCAGGAAGGCTTCGTCGAGGGAGAGGGGTTCGACGAGGGGGGTGAGGGCGTCGAAGCGGGCTCGGATCTGGCGGGAGGCCTCGACGTAGGCGTCGAAGCGGAGGGGGACGACGACGGCGTCGGGGCAGAGGCGGAGGGCCTGGAACATGGGCTGGGCGGAGCGGACGCCTCGGGTCCGGGCGAGGTAGCAGCAAGTGGTGACGACGCCTCGGCGGCCGCCTCCGACGATGAGGGGGACGTCGCGGAGGGCGGGATCGTCGCGCTTTTCGACGGCGGCGTAGAAGGCGTCGCAGTCGATATGGGCTGTGGAGAGGGCGAGCAGCTCGGGATGGGCGAGGGTCCGGGGGGAGCGGCAGGCGGGGCAGCGGGGCGCGGCGGCCCCGAGGGCGG
>JBCCPD010000552.1:0-2302 GCA_039025075.1 Pseudomonadota bacterium
CCCTCCCGCCGCCGCCGGCCGCGCCGGCGAGGCGCCCTGGCGCGACGGTTGACCCGAGGGGCGACGCCCCGCCAGCGCAGCGACCCGCCGTCGTCGCCGCAGGCGACGCGGCGCCCGGCCCAACGGGCGAAGCCGAGGCGCAGCCGAGCGCTTCGACGGGCGGGAGCGCTTCGGTCGCCGCGCCTCCTCGGGCGGGAGCGCTTCGGTCGCCGCGCCTCCTCGGGCGGAGCGGGGGGCGGCGCGCTCCTCCCTAGGGGTCCGCGTCTTCCGCGATGCGCCAGCCGTCGGGGCCGCTCCGCAGCAGCGGCGTCTCGAACACGCCCCGCACGCGGTCCGCAAGCCCCCGCTCCCGCGCCTCCAGCCGCTCCCGCCAGCGCTCCGTCTGCAGCATCGCCGCGCCGATCGCGACCGGCGCCTCGCCGATCGTCTCCAGCACGTCGAGCCCCGCGCAGATCGAGGCCCCGCTGCTCAGAACATCGTCCACCAGCGCGATGCTGCGCCCCGCCAGCAGCGGAACCATCCGCGGATCGACAAAAAGCCGTTTTTCGGTCCCGGGACTGGTGATCGAGCGCATCGGCGCCGACAACGCCTCCTCATACCAGAATTTTCGCGAGGTCCCCAACGCCACGAAACGCGGATGCCCCAAGCGCTCGGCCACCGGGCGGGCGAGCGCGAGGCCAAGGGTCGGCAGCCCCACGACGACCTCGGGCGCGAGGGGGCGCAGAGCCTCGGCCAAGGCGTCGGCCAGCGCCGCCTCCACCGCAAAACTCGCCTGGTTGAGGATCAGGGAGGCGATGCCCTCCCCGCTCTCGCCCAAGGCCCGGATCGGCAGGTGCAGGACCCGCCCGTCGGGCAGTCGCGCCGGAAATCGGTCGCGCCACGGCGCCGGCGCGACGGCCTCGGCCGGGTCCAGTCTCTGCCAGAACGCGTGGGGCTGCATCGCGGCCTCCTATCCAACCCGCCCCCCGCTCGCTAGCATCGCGCCATGACCGAACCAAGCCGCGCCGCGCCCGACATCCTCCCCGCCGCCGACCTCGCCGCCCTGACCGAGCTGCGCCGGGACCTGCACGCCCATCCCGAGCTCGGCTTCGAGGAGCATCGCACCGCCCGCGTCGTCGCGGACCGCCTCCGCGCCCTGGGCCTGGACGTGACCGAAGGCCTCGCCGAGACCGGAGTCGTCGGCACGCTGGGCGAAGGCGGCCGCCGCGTCGGCCTGCGGGCCGACATCGACGCCCTCGCCATGGACGAGGCCTCCGGCCGCCCCTGGGCCTCCACCGCGCCGGGCCGCATGCACGCCTGCGGCCATGACGGGCACACGACCATGCTGCTGGGCGCCGCCGCCCGCCTCGCCGCCGATCCGCCCGAGGGCACGATCCACTTCATCTTTCAGCCTGCAGAGGAGGGACGCGGCGGCGCCAAGCGCATGGTCGAGGCCGGGTTCTTCGACGAATTCCCTTGCGACGCGGTCTTCGGGCTGCACAACATGCCGGGCCTGGCGCCGGACGAGATGGCGGTGGTGGCCGGGCCGCAGCTCGCCTCCTCGGACAGCTGGCGCGTGGTCATGCGCGGCGTCGGAACCCACGCCGCCAAACCCCATCTGGGGCGCGATGCCCTGACCGCCGCCGGCCAGTTCCTGGCCGCGCTGCAGACCATTCCGGGCCGCGTGGTCGACCCCCTCCAACCCGCCGTCGTCAGCGCCTGCTCCGTCCAGGCCGGCGACCCCGAGGCCTTGAACGTGATCCCGGCCGAGGTCCGCATCGGCGGCACCGCCCGCGCCTACACGCCTCAGGTCCGCGACCAGCTGGAAGAAGAAATCGCCCGCCTCGTCCACGGCATCGCCTCCGCCCACGGCGTGACGGCGGACTACGAATTCATCCGCCGCATCCCCCCGGTGGTCAACGACCCGGACGCGAGCCGGATCGCCCTCGCCGCCGCCCAGGACGTGGCCGCGGGCGGCGTGCGGACCGAGTTCCCCCCCTCCACCGCCGGCGACGACTTCGCCTATTTCGCCATGGGCGCGCCGGGCTGCTTCGTCTGGCTCGGCAACGGCCCGGCGACGGACGGCGCGCTGCACCACAACCCCGGCTACGACTTCAACGACGCCGCCATCGCCACGGGCGTCGCGTGGTGGGAGCAGATCGCCCGCCGCGCCCTCGCCGCCTAGGGCCAAGACCCATTAACAGGGTTCCGCGCGGGTGGGTTTCATGATTCCATCGTCCTGCCTAGCAGGAGAGATGGAATGGCAAGCGAGTTCTGGCTGAGGGACGAGCAGTTCGCGCGGATCGAGCCGCATCTTCCGACC
>JBCCPD010000553.1:0-2268 GCA_039025075.1 Pseudomonadota bacterium
AACCCGCTGCGCTTCGATGCGGAAAGGCGGCTAAACTGATGAGCCGACCACGCGCTGTCCGTCTCACGCCGCGGCGGCGCGCGTCGTTGCTCCGGGGATATAGTTGAGCACGGGCGCGAGCCAGCGCTCCGCCTCCTCCACCTCGATGCCCTTGCGGGCGGCATAGTCCTCGACCTGGTCCCGCTCCACCTTGCCAACGCCGAAATAGTAGCTGTTCGGGTGGCCGATATAGAGGCCGGAGACCGAGGAGCCGGGCCACATGGCCATGCTCTCCGTCAGACGCACGCCGGTCGCCGCCTCCCCGTCCAGCAGGTCGAAGAGGGTGACCTTCTCGGTGTGGTCGGGCTGGGCCGGATAGCCGGGGGCGGGGCGGATGCCGGCGTAGGGCTCCCCGATCAGCTCTTGCGGCGCATAGGCCTCGTCCGGCGCGTAGCCCCAGAACTCGCGGCGGACGCGGGCGTGCAGCATTTCCGCCATCGCCTCGGCGATGCGGTCGGCGAGCGCCTTCACGAGGATCGCGCCGTAGTTGTCGTTGGCCTTGTCGAGGCGCTCGGCGATCTCGATCTCCTCGGGGCCGGCGGTGACGATGAAGCCGCCGACATGGTCGGGGGCGGTCCCTTCCGGGGCCACGAAGTCCGAGAGCGCCACGTTGGGCCTGTCGCCGCGCTTGGAGGTCTGCTGGCGAAGGGTGTGGAGCGTGGTCAGCGTCTCGGCCCGGTCGGGCCCGGTGAAGAGGCGGATGTCGTCTCCGACGGAGTTCGCCGGCCAGAAGCCGACCACCGCGCGCGGGGTGAACCAGCGTTCTTCGACGATCCGCCCCAGCATCTCCTGCGCGTCGGCGAAGAGGGCGCGGGCGGCCTCGCCCTGCTTCTCGTCGTCGAGGATCTTGGGGTAGACGCCGCGCATCTCCCAGGTCTGGAAGAAGGGCGTCCAGTCGATGTACTGGACGATGTCGGCCAGGTCCCAGTCCTCCAGCACCTTCGTGCCGGTGAAGCCGGGCGCGACGGGGGCGTAGTCGTCCCAGTCGAGCTTCAGCGCGTTCGACCGCGCGGCGGTCAGGGGCAGGCGCTGCTTGACGCGCTCCCCCCGCTCATGGCGCTCCTTGGCCTCGGCGTATTCGGCGCGGATGCCCGCGACGTAGTCGTCTTTCTGCTCGGGGCTGAGCAGGGAGCCGACGACCCCGACGGCGCGGCTGGCGTCGGTGACGTAGACCGTCTGGCCCTTCTGGTAGCGCGGCGAGATCTTGACCGCCGTGTGCACGCGCGACGTGGTGGCCCCGCCGATCAGAAGGGGGATGTCGAAGCCCTCCCGCTCCATCTCCGAGGCCAGATGCACCATCTCGTCCAGCGACGGCGTGATGAGGCCCGAGAGGCCGATGATGTCCACGTTTTCCTCCCGCGCGGTCTGCAGGATCTTCTGGGGCGGGACCATGACACCGAGATCGATGATCTCATAGTTGTTGCAGGCCAGGACGACGCCGACGATGTTCTTGCCGATGTCGTGCACGTCGCCCTTCACCGTCGCCATCAGGATCTTGCCGGCGGATTCGCGCGCCTCGCCGCCGTTGAGGCGTTTCTCCTCCTCCATGTAGGGGAGCAGCACGGCCACGGCCTGCTTCATGACGCGAGCCGACTTGACCACCTGCGGCAGGAACATCTTGCCGGCGCCGAAAAGGTCCCCGACCACGTTCATGCCGGCCATCAGCGGGCCTTCGATCACGTGCAGCGGGCGCTCGGCGGATTGGCGGGCGGTCTCGGTGTCTTCTTCGATGAACTCGGTGATGCCGTTGACCAGCGCGTGCTCCAGCCGCTTTTCCACCGGCCATTCGCGCCAGGCCAGATCGCGGACCTTCTCTTCGCGCTTGTCGCCTCGGTAGCGCTCGGCGATCTCCAGCAGGTTCTCGGTGGCCGATCCGCCGGCTTTGGGCGCGCGGTTGAGGACCACGTCCTCGCAGGCCTCCCGCAGGTCCGGGTCGATCTGGTCGTAGACCGCCAGCTGGCCGGCGTTGACGATGCCCATGTCCATGCCCGCCTGGATGGCGTGGTAGAGGAACACGGCGTGCATCGCCTCGCGCACCGGCTCGTTGCCGCGGAAGCTGAACGAGAGGTTCGAGACGCCGCCCGAGACATGCGCATGGGGCAGGTTGGTGCGGATCCAGCGCGTCGCCTCGATGAAGTCGACGCCGTAGTTGTCATGCTCTTCGATGCCCGTCGCCACGGCGAAGACGTTGGGGTCGAAGATGATGTCCTCGGGCGGGAAGCCGATCTG
>JBCCPD010000554.1:0-2223 GCA_039025075.1 Pseudomonadota bacterium
CCCCCCTTGCGCCGCGCCGCACCCTTCCGGCGCCGCCGACCCCGCCCGCGCCGCCCGGCCGCCCGCCCCCCCGTCGCCTTGACGCCGCATGACCCCCGCCCGCCCCGTCATCGCCTTCCACGCCCCTCTGAAGCCCCCCGACGCCCCCACGCCGTCGGGCGACCGGCGCATCGCCCGGCTCACCCTTCAGGCGCTGACCGAGGCCGGCTTCGCGCCTCGCCTCGCCTCCGCCCGCCGCACCCTCGATCTCGTCGGAGACCCCGCCCGCCAAGCCGCCGCCATCGACGAAGCGCAGGACGAGGCCGACGCTCTGGCCAAGGCCTGGCGCGCCGCGCCGCCGGCCCTTTGGTTCACCTACCACTGCTATTGGAAAGCGCCGGACCTGCTCGGCCCCCGCGTCGCCGAGGCCCTGGGCATCCCCTACGTGATCTCCGAGCCCAGCCTTTCGCCCCGCCGCCGCGCCGGCCCCTGGGCGGCCTATGCGGCGCAAGCCGAGGCGGCGATCCGCGCCGCCGATCTGCTGCTCTGGTCCACGCCCCGCGACCTGCCCATGCTGCGGGCCGCCGGAGGCCTCCCCCTCGCCCAACTCCCGCCCTTCCTCGACCTTGGCCCTCCGCCGCCCCCCGGCCCTCCGCCCGGCCCCTTGCGCCTCGTCGCCGCCGCCATGATGCGTCCGGGCGACAAGCTCGCGTCCTACCGCGCCCTGGCCGAGGCTCTCTCCCGCCTCCCGCAGGCCCTCGACTGGCGCCTCGACGTTGCCGGAGACGGGGCCGAGCGCTCCGCCGTCGCAACCCTCCTCGCCACCCATCGCGCCCGCATCGCCTTTCACGGCGAACTGGACCCGCCCGCCCTCCGCGCCCTGTTCGAGGCTTCGGACCTCCTCGCCTGGCCCGGCGTCGGCGAAGGCATCGGCATGGTCTATCTGGAGGCGCAGTCCGCCGGCCTCCCCTGCTTGGCCGAGGACCGCCCGGGCCCCCGCCATGTCATCGACCCCGCCCGCGCCCTGCCGCCCCCGAACGACCCGGCCGCCTTCGCCGCCGCGCTCGAGGCCTTCGCCGCCTCCGACCGCCCCGCCGCCCGCCGCGCCGCCCGCGCCCATGCGGTGGCGCATCACGGCCTCCCCGCCGCCGCCCGTCGCCTGACGACCCTGCTGACGCCCCTGATCGGCGCCCCCGTCGCCCGGCCATGACCCGCATCGCCCTCCTGCGCCACTTCCCCACCGCCTGGAACGCCGAAGGCCGGCTCCAGGGCCGCACCGACATCCCCCTTTCCGCCGCCTCCCGCGAGGCGCTCGCCGCCCTCGCCCTCCCTCCGCCCTGGACCGACGGCCCCTTCATCGCCTCCCCCCTCGCCCGCGCCCAAGAGACCGCCCGCGCTCTCGCCCCGCCAGGCGCTCAGATCGCCCTCGACCCCCGTCTGACCGAGCTCGACTTCGGCGACTGGGAGGGCCGCGTCGGCGCCGACCTCCTCGCCGACCCCGCCTGCGCCTACGGCCCGGTGGAGGCCTGGGGCCCCGACTTCCGCCCCCCCGGCGGCGAATCCGTCCCCGAGCTCGCCGCCCGCGTCGCCGAAGCCCTGGCCGAGCGCGCCCGCCCCGGCGCCGTCTTCGTCCTGCACCGCGGCGTCATGCGCGCCATCCTCGCCCTCGCAACGGGATGGGAATGGCGCGGGCCCGAACCCTTCCGCATCAAGCGCGCCGCCCTGCACCCCGTGGACCTCGACGCCGCCGGCCGCCCCGTCGCCGCCCACGCGCCGGTCAAGCTCGTCCCCCGATGACCCGGCGCGTCGTCTTCCTCGTCACCCACCTTATGGGCTCCGGCCACCTCGTGCGCACGCTCGCCCTGGCGCGGGCGGTGACCGCCGCCGGCGGCGAGGCGACCGTCATCTCCGGCGGCCGCCCCCTGGCGCATGTGGATTCTTCAGGTCCCCGCTTGATTCAGCTGCCCCCGGTGATGTCCGACGGCCTCGACTACGCCCGCCTCCTGACCCCCGAGGGCGTCCCTGCGGGCTCCGCCTACCTCGCCGCCCGCCGAGAAACGCTCCTCGCCGCGCTTGCAACAACGCGCCCCGACGTCCTCGTCACCGAGACCTGGCCCTTCGGCCGCCGCGTCCTCGCCGAGGAGTTCGCCGCCGCCGCCGAGGCCGCCCGCGCCCGAGGCGCCGCCCTATGGGCCTCCATCCGCGACGTGCTAGAGCCGCCCAAGAAGGCGCGCCGCGCCGACG
>JBCCPD010000555.1:0-2223 GCA_039025075.1 Pseudomonadota bacterium
GCCGGCGAGACGGGCGGACGCTTCGCAGCGCTTGAGCGAAAACGACGGATCTTGGGGGCCGCCGGTCCGCGTTTGCAGCGTCGAGCGACCGCGTCGCGCAACAGCCCCGGGGCCATAGGAGCCGCGCAGCGAAGTCCGGCCAAACGCCTGCTCCGCGGGAGCAAGTCGGCGAGCCGCCGCGCTCCTTGCAGCTTTCGCCGGAAGCGCGCTGAAGCGGTCCGGCCGCCAAGCTTCGGACGCCGTCGGTCGGCTCGGTCGTCGCCGCCGAGGCTTGGGCCGTCGCGCCCTTGACCCGAGCGGCACGCGTCGCAATCGACGGACGCCGCAGTACAGAGGCCCATCGCGCACGGGCAAAGCGCGTTCAAGCGGCACGCCGGCCGCTTCGCTCCGGCCGGCGTGCCGCCGCGCAAGTGGCGCCGTTTGGTCGGCGTCGCTCGGCCAGCGCGCCACCCAGCCGAACCTTCTCTCCTGCAGGGCCCCACCCCCCAAAAGCGCAGCTCGGCGAAAGCGTCGGGCTGCCGAAGCCACCCCTCGACCGTGCTGCGTCCCCGCGCAGCTGCGCTCCGCCATCGGCCCCCCGGAGTCAGCGCCGCCCCCTGCAGACCTCGCCCCTGGCCTTGCCATCAGAATCGCGACCGACGATCGCGGCGTCCGGCAGGCGCGAGACTCAACTCGACGCGGCGCGTCGGGAGCGTCGGCAGCCACCCTGCGCGACGGCCGCTCTGCTCGAGCCTACGCGGCGCGGTCCGCGGTGACCCGGTTTCGCCCGCCCTGTTTGCTCGCATAAAGGGCGGCGTCGGCGCTGGCGAGCAAGGCCTCGGCCTCCGCCGCGCTCACGCTTCGCACCAAGGACGGGTCCACAAGCCCCGAGACGCCGGCGCGGCCGCCGGGCGGGGTCGGCGCGGGCCCTTCCGGCTCGGCCAAGCCGAGCGGCTCGGCGCTCGCCGGCGGCGAGAAGGCGGAGGCGGCCTGAGGCGCCGCGGCGCCGGGGGGTCGAGCGGCGACGGAAGCGGGTGACCGACGCGCGACCGCTGCGGGCGCCGGGCGCGAAACGGCGGTGCGCGCCGGGGGCGAAACGGCGGTGCGCGCCGGGGGCGAAACGGCGGTGCGCGCCGGGGGCGCGACGGCGCCAGGCTCCGTGAGCGCGGCGTCGGGCTCCGAGGGCGTGCAGGCGACGCCGATGCTGACGGTCACGGCGATGCCCTCCGGCAAGCCCGGAATGCCGAACGGGCGCCCGGCCGTCGCCTCGCGCAGGCGCTCGGCCACCTGCAAGGCGGTCTCCCGGTCCGCGCCGCGCAGAGCGGCGCAGAACTCCTCCCCGCCCAGGCGGGCGGCCAGATCGGCGCCGCGCAACGCCTCGCGCAGACGCGCGGCGAACTCGCGCAGGACGGCGTCGCCGGCCGCATGGCCGTAGGCATCGTTGATGGCCTTGAACCGGTCGAGATCGATCATCAGCAGCGCCAACGGCTCCGCCGCCTCACGCGCGTCGGCCACCAGACGGCCCAGATGCGACAGCGCGTAGCGGCGGTTCCAAAGGCCCGTCAGACCGTCCGTCGCGGCCAGGGCGAAGCCGTCCTTCTCCAGCCGCTGCAGCCGGTCCGCCCAGCGCGCGCGGCGGCGCTGAACCTCAAGCCGCAGCGCCAGCTCCGCCTCTCCGGCCCGCGAGTCGACCGCGTCGTCGGCGCCCAGATCGAGCGCGCGGGCCACGGCGTCTGGCCCTGGCAGCAGCGCCACCAGACCGGCGCCGCGCAGCGTTCTTTGCGCGCGCAGGGCCGAGATCAGGCGCAGCGCCGCGGCGGTCTGCTCGGGCGGCGGCGCCGCCAGCATCAGCTCCGGCGCATCCTGCGCCGCCGCGTCCATCGCCGCGCGGCCGTCCGCGGCGAGACGCACGCGCAGCCGCAGGGCCGTCGCCAGATGCGCGGCGCGCCGGCGCGCCGCCTCGCCCTCGGGCATCAGCAGGATCAGGCCGCCCTCGCGCCGCGGCGGATCCTCCGGCGCCGGCAGGCCCAGCGAGGCGGCCGTGCGTTCGCGCAGCCGCAGCTCCTCGATCATCTTGCGCCCGCGCAGCAGCGCTTCGATGCGGGCCAGCAGCTCCTCGTCGCCCACGTCGGAAGCGACGATCCCGTCGGCGCCGGCGCGCAGCGCCGCCAGCCGGGCGGCCGTCGCCTCCGCCGGCAGCATAAGCAGCCGCGGCGCCGGCGCCCGCGCCTCGGCCGAAACCAA
>JBCCPD010000556.1:0-2216 GCA_039025075.1 Pseudomonadota bacterium
GCGTTGTCCTTGGTGATCACGTCCATGGGCTGATCGGCGATGCGCCGCTCGAGGATGTCGATGCGGTGGGCGACGCGGTCGACGAACGGGGTGATCAGGTTGGGGCCCGGGCCGAGCGTGGCGCGGAACTTGCCGAAGCGCTCGACCACCGCCTTCTGGCTTTGCGGCACGATGACGATGCCGCGGGTGATGACGACGAGCACCACCGCGATGACGGCGAGCGAGAGCAGAAGGGTGTCGCTGATGGGGATTTGAGCGAGCAGCTCTTCGATCGACATGTCGGTTCGGGCTCCGGGCCGGGATTTGCGCGTCGGGCCATTGATAGAGCCCTTCGCGGCTCAGCGCGAGAGGCCGCCCCCCTGACGAAGCTCCCGCCCGCCCACCCCGCTTAGTCAGGGGGGCGGCGGGAGGCGACCTTGGCGCTTCGCCACGGCACCGACTTGACGCCCTTGCAAGTGAGTGGACGGCGAGGCGCCCTTCCGCGCCACCTTCGGCCCCTAGGGAGCCGGCGCCTCGCGCGGCGGACGGGGGGTCGATCCCCCCTTTCGACGCTCCGCCGGACGCACTGCTACCCTCCGAAGGCAAAATGGAAAAGGCCGTCCCGCAGGACGGTCTTTTCACAAAGCTCAGTCTGGGTGGAGCGCGTCAGCCTTGGGGCTGAGGCTCCATCCCGCCGTCGCCGCGGGGGCGCTTGCCGGCCTTGGGAATGGCGGCGAGGCCCGGCCGGGCCGTCTCGCCCTTGCTCGGCGTCGCGCCGCCGTCGTCATCCGAACGGTCGATGGGCTCGCCGCGGATGATCTTGCCGATCTCGTCTCCGGTCAGGGTCTCGTACTCCAGCAGACCCTGGGCCAGAGCCTCCAGATCGTCGCGCTTTTCGGTCAGGATCGTTTTGGCGCGCTCGTAGCCTTCATCGACGATCTGCCGCACTTCCGCGTCGATCAGTTTCTGCGTCTCGGGCGAGACCTGGGACTGGCCCTGGTAGGCGCCCAAGAAACTCTGCTGCTCGTTGGCGTAGTCGATGTTGCCCAATTCTGCGGACATGCCGAACTGCGTGACCATGGCCCGAGCGATCTTCGACACCTGCTGAATATCCGAGGAAGCGCCCGAGGTCACGTTCTCCGGCCCGAAGACCAGCTCCTCGGCCACCTTGCCGCCCATCGCCATGGCGATCTTGGACTTGTACTTGGTGTAGCTGATCGACAGGTGATCCCGCTCCGGCAGGCTCAGCACCAGGCCTAGCGCGCGGCCGCGCGGGATGATCGTCGCCTTGTGGATCGGGTCGTGCTGCGGAACGTTCAGGCCGACGATCGCGTGGCCCGCTTCGTGATACGCCGTCAGTTTCTTTTCGTCTTCGGTCATGACCATGGAGCGGCGCTCCGCCCCCATCATGATCCGGTCTTTGGCCGTTTCGAAATCGTCCATCGTGACCAGGCGCTTGCCCAGCCGCGCCGCCGTCAGCGCCGCCTCGTTCACCAGATTGGCGAGGTCCGCGCCCGAGAAGCCGGGCGTGCCGCGCGCGATCACCTTGAGGTCCACGTTCGGCGCCAACGGCACCTTCCGGGCGTGCACGTGCAGGATCTTCTCGCGGCCCGACACGTCGGGGTTCGGCACCGTCACCTGCCGGTCGAAGCGGCCGGGACGCAGCAAAGCGGGGTCGAGCACGTCGGGACGGTTGGTGGCCGCGATCAGGATCACGCCCTCGTTCGCCTCGAACCCGTCCATCTCCACCAGCAGCTGGTTGAGGGTCTGCTCGCGCTCGTCGTTGCCGCCGCCATAGCCGGCGCCGCGGTGACGGCCGACGGCGTCGATCTCGTCGATGAAGACGATGCAGGGGGCGTTCTTCTTCGCTTGCTCGAACATGTCGCGCACGCGGCTGGCGCCGACGCCCACAAACATCTCCACGAAGTCGGAGCCCGAGATGGTGAAGAACGGCACGCCCGCCTCGCCCGCGATGGCGCGCGCCAGCAAGGTCTTACCGGTGCCCGGCGGGCCGACCAGAAGCGCGCCCTTGGGGATCTTGCCGCCGATGCGGGAGTACTTCTGCGGGTCCTTCAGGAACTCGACGATTTCTTCGAGCTCTTCCTTCGCCTCGTCGATGCCGGCGACGTCGTCGAAGGTGACCTTGCCGGAGCGCTCGGTCAGCAGCTTGGCCTTGGATTTGCCGAAGCCCATGGCGCCGCCGCGCGCGCCGCCTTGCATGCGGTTGAGGAAGAAGA
>JBCCPD010000557.1:0-2203 GCA_039025075.1 Pseudomonadota bacterium
TAGTAGGAGGTCATCTCCCGCGAGGTGTAGGCGTTGAGGTAGCCGCCCACGTCCTCGATGGTCTCGGCGATCTGGCGGGCGCTGCGGCCGGCGGTGCCTTTGAAGGCCATGTGCTCGAGGAAATGGGCGACGCCGGTCTCGTCGTCGCTCTCGTGACGGCCGCCGGCGCCGATCCAGACGCCGATGGCGGCGCTGCCGAGGCCGGGCATGTCCTCGGTGGCGATGCGCAGGCCGTTGGAGAGGACGTGGGTGCGGAGGGTCATGCGCGGCCCCTTTCGAGAATGACGCGCTGCACGGCGCCGAGGTCGCCGGCGACCCGCGTGATCCTCTCGGACCGGTCGTAGAGGTCGGCGAGGCGCGGGGGCAGCTGCGGGAGCGCGCCGCAGGCGGCGTGCACGGCGTCGGGGAACTTGGCGGCGTGGGCGGTGCCCAGGACCACCATGGGATCGGTCGAGGCACCGCGGGCGTCGGAGGCGGCCTTCACGCCGATGGCGGTGTGCGGGTCGAGGACGTGGCCGGTGATCTCGGCCATGGCGGCGATGACGGCGGCGGTGTCCTCCTCGGTGGCCATGCCGCTGTCGAAGTCTTCGCGCAGGCGGGCGAGGGCCGAGTTGGAGAGGCGGAAGCCGCCCTCGTCCTTGAGCTGGCGCATCGCTTCAGCGGTGGCGGGGCCGTCGCGGTCCATGAGGTCGAACAGGAGACGCTCGAAATTGGAGGAGACCTGGATGTCCATGGAGGGGGAGAGCGTGGGCTCCACCGTCTCTCGCCTATGCTCGCCGGTCTGGATGGTGCGGTGGAGGATGTCGTTGCGGTTGGTGGCGACGACGAGCTTTTCCACCGGCAGGCCCATGTTGGAGGCGACCCAGCCGGCGTAGACGTCGCCGAAATTGCCCGTGGGGACGGAGTAGGAGACGGAGCGGTAGGGGGCGCCGAGGGCCACGGCGGAGGTGAAGTAGTAGACGGCCTGGGCGAGGACGCGGGCCCAGTTGATCGAGTTGACCGCGGCGAGGCGGGTCGTGTCGCGGAAGTCGTGGTCGTTGAACATCGCCTTCACGAGCGCCTGGCAGTCGTCGAAGTCGCCTTCGACGGCGAGGGCGTGGACGTTGCCTTCGCGCGGGGTGGTCATTTGGCGGCGCTGGACCTCGGAGACGCGGCCGTGGGGGTAGAGGATGAAGACGTCGACGGCGTCGAGGCCTCGGAACGCCTCGATGGCCGCGGAGCCGGTGTCGCCGGAGGTGGCGCCGACGATGGTCACGCGCTCGTTTCGGCGACCGAGCGCATGCTCGAACATCTGGCCGATGAGCTGCATGGCGAAGTCCTTGAACGCCAGGGTGGGGCCGTGGTGCAGCTCCAGCACCCAATCGTTGTCGCCGATCTGCACGAGGGGGGCGCGGGCGGCATGGCCGAAGGCGGCGTAGGCGCGCTCGATCATGGCGAAGAAGTCTTCGGGCGCGAAGGCGTCGCCGATATAGGGGAGCATGACGCGGAAGGCGGCTTCCTCGTAGGGGAGGCCCGCGAGGGCGGCGATCTCTCTGGGCGTGAAGCGCGGCCAGGCGGCGGGGACGTAGAGGCCGCCGTCGCGGGCCAGCCCGGCGAGCATGACGCCCTCGAAATCGAGCTCGGGCGCCTGCCCGCGGGTGGAAACGTAGCGCAAAGGGTCTCTCCGATCGATCCGAGGACCCCCGTAGCGCATCGGACCCGGTTGAACAACGAGGGCCGGCGCGGGCGGGGACGGGCGGGGTTGACGCGGGGCGCGTGGAGGGCTTGGTGCGCGCCATGATGGATGCATGCGACCCGAAGATCCCGGCCTTGCCCGACCCGCTTGAGGCGGAGGCGGCGCTGCTGGCGCGGATGGACGCGCTGGGCGTGGACCATGCCCTGCACCGGCATCCGCCGCTGTTCACGGTGGAGGACAGCCGCGCCCTGCGCGGGGCGCTGCCGGGGGCCCATTGCAAGAACTTCTTCCTGAAGGAGAAGAAGCGCGGCTTCTGGCTGGTGACCTGCGAGGAGAGCCGGGCCGTGCGCATGAAGGATCTGGCCCGCGCCTGCGGGGCACGGGGCTTCAGCTTCGCCGGGGAGGCGGATCTGGCGGCGCGGCTGGGGGTGAGGCCCGGGGCGGTGACGCCGCTCGCCGTGCTCAACGATCCGGGGCGTCAGGTGCGCCTCGCGATCGACGCGCAGCTTTTCGCGGAGCGGATTATCA
>JBCCPD010000558.1:0-2201 GCA_039025075.1 Pseudomonadota bacterium
CACCTCTGGCAGCGCGGCGGCACCCTCTACGAGATCGAGCAGCTCCGCGCCGACGCCGCCGGCCACCGGGTCGTCAAAAGCATCTTCATCGAGTGCCGCAGCTTCCACCGCAAGGACGGCCCCAAGCACCTCCGCCCGGTCGGCGAGACTGAGTACGTGCTTGGCCTCATTGAGAAATCGGGCCCCGGCGCCGCCGACGAGCCCGACGTCGCCGCCCTCGTCTGCCACGCCGACATGCGCCTCGAGCCGGCGCTCCTCGACGAGGTCCTCGACGCCCACGAGGCCGCCGGCAAGGGCCGCTTCCGCGGCATCCGCCACTCCGCCGCCTGGGACGAAGAAGCGGCCGAAAAGTTCGCCATCCCAGGCCGAGGTCCCGCCGGTCTCTGCCTCGACCCCGACTACCAGCGCGGCGTGCGGCGGCTGGGGGAGCGCGGCCTGACCTTCGACTGCTGGCTCTACCACACGCAGATGGAGGAGTTCGGCGTCCTCCTCGACGCCGCGCCGGAGACCACCGTCATCCTCGACCACTTCGCCCATCCCCTTGGCGTCGCGCGCTTTTCCGCCGAGCCCCACGAGACCCGCTTCCCCGCCTGGAAGGACGCCCTCTCCCGCCTCGCCGAGCGCCCGAACCTGCACGCGAAGCTCGGCGGCCTCGCCATGCCCGACAACGGGTTTTCGTGGCACCTGGGCGAGCGACCTCCGACGTCCGACGAATTCGCCGAGCAGCAGAGCCCCTGGATCGAGCACGCCATCTCCGTCTTCGGGCTGGAGCGCTGCATGTTCGAGAGCAATTTTCCGGTTGACCGCTACTCGGTCAGCTACCGGGTTTTGTGGAACGCCTACAAGAAGATCGCCGCCCAACATGGCTCCTCCCGCGACGCGCTGCTGAAGGGGACGGCGGAGCGGGTCTACTCGATCTGAGGTCGGCGCCTAGGGAGGCCTCGCCTCCGGGGCATCGAGCCCCATCGGCTCGTGCGCTGTCGCGCGGGCTCCCGGACGAGCAGGCGTCGAGCTTAGGCGGCGCTGAACTTGCGCCAGAGCTTGCGCATGCCGCCGAGCCAGCGGTCGTAGTCGCCGGTCTTGTTGCGCATGTAGTCGAGGACCTCGGGGTGCGGGAGCACCAGGAAGCGCTCGTCGCGGATGGTCTGCAGGCAGGCCTCGGCGACCGGGGCGGCCTCCATCATCCCGTCGACGGAGGCGACGCCGCCGCCGCGGCCCGCCGTCATGCCGCTGACCACCGCCTGGGGACAGAGGACGGAGACGCCGACGCCGCGGTCCTTCCAGGCGATGGAGATCCACTCCGCCAGCCCCACCGCCGCGTGCTTGGTGACGGCGTAGACGGCGGAGCCGGTGTGGCTCAGAAGCCCCGCGGCGGAGGCGGTGTTCAGGAGCCATCCCTCGCCGCGCTCGGCCATCAGCGGGGCGACATGGCGGGCGGCGAAGAGATGGGCCATGACGTGGACCTCCCACTCGGCCTGCCAGGCCTCGTTGGCGACCTCGAGCCCGCCGTCATGGATGATGCCGGCGTTGGAGCAGAAGATGCCGATGGGGCCGACCTCCGCCTCGACATGGTCGATCAGGGCCTTGATGGCGGCCTCGTCGCGGACGTCGAGGCCACGGCCGACGCCGCCGAGGGCCTCGGCGGTGGCCTTGGCGCCCGCCTCGTTGAGGTCGGCGCAGACGACCTTGGAGGCGCCGGCGGCATGGAAGGCCTCGGCGAGCGCCTTGCCGATGCCGCTCGCCGCGCCGGTGACGACGACGACGCGATCCTGGATGTCCATGAGCCGATCCTCCCCTTGGGTTCTTGTTGGGCGCGAGGCTGGCGCCCCGCGAGGGGCGGGTCAAGCGGGGGCGCTCGCGGGGTGCTCAAGCTTGAGCAGGGCGTCAGGATACTGAAATCATTATCACACTCAATATTTTGCATGTTTGAGCATGCGCATGAGCGTGGCCCGGCCGCGGGCGCCGCGGCTGGGATAGGGCGCGCCGGCGGAACGCCGGCGGCGGCGGAAGGGGGCTCGACGCCCCCTTTCGGCGCAGCGCTGTGAAAGGAGCGCGGCGGCTCAGGCCTCGCGGCGCAGGATCAGGGCGTCGACGGCGGTGATCTCCCCGCCCCGGCAGATGACGGGGTTGAGATCGATCTCCGCCACCTCGTCCTGGAAATCGTCGAGGAATTCCGACACCGCGGCGATGGTCCTCGCCAG
>JBCCPD010000559.1:0-2176 GCA_039025075.1 Pseudomonadota bacterium
AGGGTCTCGTAGACGGTGGTCGCGCGGGAGGGGGCGAGGCGGGGCTTGAGGACGCGGTGGAGGCGGAGGGTGACGTCGGCGTCCTCGGCGGCGTAGGGGGCGGCTTTGTCGATGTCGACTTGGTGGAAGCCGATCTGGGATTTGCCGGTGCCGATGAGGGTTTTGATGGGGATGGGTTGGTGCTGCAGGTGGCGGTCGGCCAGGGCGTCCATGCCGTGAGCGTGGAGGCCGGCGGCCTGGGCGTAGCTGAGGAGCATGGTGTCGTCGATGGGGGCGACGTGCAGGCCGTGGCGGGCGAGGATCTTGAGGTCGTACTTTAGATTTTGGCCGATCTTTAGGATGGCGGGGTCCTCGAGGACGGGTTTGAGGAGGGCGAGGGCCTCCTCCATGTCCATCTGGCCCTCGGCGCGCTTTTGCTCGCCCAGGAGGTCGCCTTCGACGCCGCTCACGTGGCCGAGGGGCACGTAGCAGGCCTGGCCGGGCTCGACGCAGAGGGAGACGCCGACGAGGTCGGCCTGCATCTCGTCGAGGGAGGTGGTCTCGGTGTCGACGGCGAGCCAGCCGCGGCGGGCGGCTGCGTCGAGATAGGGCTGCAGGGCGGCGGCGTAGCGAACGGTTTCGTAGGCGTCGGGGGCGATGGGGAGCGTGAGGGCAGGGTCCTGCCAGTCGCCTGAGGGCGCTTGGGTGGCGGCGGCGGAGGCGGAGCCCTCGGGCGCCGACGCGGCCGGCATGTCCTCATGCGCGACGCCGAGCTGGTTGGCGACGCGGGCGGTGAGGGTGCGGAACTCCATCAGGCGCAGGAAGCCGAGGAGGTCGTCCGGGGCGGGGTCGCGCAGGGCGAGGTCGGCCAGGGGCTCGGGGACGGGGACGTCCTGGGCGAGGGTGACGAGCTTCTTCGAGATGCGGATCAGGTCGGCGTTGTCGATGAGGGTCTGGCGGCGCTTGGGCTGCTTGATTTCTTCCGCGCGCTCCAGCAGGGCTTCGAGGTCGCCGAAGTCGTTGATGAGCGTGGCGGCGGTCTTGATGCCGATGCCGGGGGCGCCGGGGACGTTGTCGGTGCTGTCGCCGGCGAGGGCCTGGACGTCGATGACGCGGTCTGGGGCGACGCCGAACTTCTCGTGCACGCCGGTCTCGTCGATGATCTCGTCGGGTTTGCCCTGGAGGCCGGGCTTGAGCATGCGCACGTTCGGCCCGACGAGCTGCATGAGGTCCTTGTCGGAGGAGACGATGGAGACCTGGGCGCCGGCCTCGGCGGCGAGGCGGGCGTAGGTGGCGATGATGTCGTCGGCCTCCCACCCGTCCATCTCGATGCAGGGGAGATTGAAGGCGCGGGTGGCGTCGCGGATCAGGGGGAATTGGGGGACGAGATCCTCGGGCGGATCGGGGCGGTGGCCCTTGTAGTCGGGGTAGATCTCGTTGCGGAAGGTCTTCGAGGAGTAGTCGAATATGACGGCGGCGTGGGTGGGCGCTTGGTCGGGATTGCTAGCCCGCTTTTCCATGAGGCTCCAAACCAGATTGCAGAAGCCCATGATCGCGTTGATCACAAGGCCGTCTGACTTCCGGATCAGCGTCGGTGGTAGCGCGTGGTAAGCACGAAAAATGAATGCGGAGCCGTCGATCAGCTCGAGGCGGTCGCCGGGGCCGATGCCGGGCGCGTCCTTGGCGCTCATCGCGGGGCGCCTTCGTCGGCGGGGCCGCCCTTGAGAATGAAGCGCTTGTCGCAATAGGGGCAGTCGACGTAGCCGGTCGCGGGGTCGATGGTCAGCCAGACGAGCGGGTGGCCGAGGGCGCCTCCGCCTCCGTCGCAGGAGACGCGGGTCGTCTCGACGATCTCGGTTTCACGGGCTTGCAGGGTCATGGGGCGGGAGGCTCCGGCGGGCGTGGGGGGCGGCGTGGCGTGCAGTGTGGCGCGGGCGGGCGGGGCCGGCAAGCGGGGGGGCGTTCGGGCCCGCGAGCCACCCCTGGCGGGTCGGCCTTCGGCCCCGCCCGCACTCCCCCGCGACGGGGTTCGCGACCGGGCCCTCGATGGGGCGGGGCGCTTGCTGCGCGGCGTCGTTGGCCCCTCGCCCGGCCCGTTAGGCGAAGCCGAGTCGTCCGCCGGGTCAAGGCTCGCGCAGCGCAGCGGAGCGACCCCGCCTCTTCGGCGGGGCTCGGCCTTGAGGCGGCGGGCGACTCG
>JBCCPD010000560.1:0-2155 GCA_039025075.1 Pseudomonadota bacterium
GGGCTGCGTCGGCTTGGGCACGTCGTAGCCTTTGATGGTGGCCGGGCGCTGGGCGATCCGCACGTACCAGTCCTTCACGTTAGGGAACGCGTTCAAGTCGATCCGCTGCCATTCGAAGCGGGACACCCAGGGCCAGATCGCCATGTCGACGATGGAGTAGCCGCCGACCACGAAGTCCCGCCCCTCGAGCCGCTTGTCGAGCACGCCGTAGAGGCGCTTCGCCTCCTTGCCGTAGCGCTCTTCGGCATAGGGCGCCTTGCCCTCGTTGAACTTGAGGAAATGGTGCGCCTGGCCGAGCATCGGGCCCTGGCCGGCCTTCTGCCACATCAGCCACTCCATCCCCTCCCACTTGTCGGCGGGCAGGAATTTTTGGTGCTTCTCGGCGAGGTAGAGCAGGATCGCGCCGCTTTCGAAGACGCTGCGGCCGTTCTCCTTGTCGACGATCGCGGGGATCTTGTTGTTGGGGGAGATCTTCAGGAACTCCGGCGTGAACTGGTCGTCCTGGCCGATATTGATCGCGTGGGCCTCGTAGTCGACGCCCAGCTCCTCCAGCAGCATGGAGACTTTGCGGCCGTTCGGCGTGGTCCAGGTGTAAAGGTCGTACATCGGGTCTCTCCTAGGTCAGCCGGCGGCGGTAGCTTCGCCCTGCTTGCGGGCGGCGGCCAGGGTCTGGGACGGGGTGATCTGCTCGGGGTCGGTCTTGAGGTGCAGCAGGTAGCAGCCGGGGGCGGCGAGGGCGCGCTGGAAGGCGGCCTCGAAATCCTCCGTCCGCTCGACCAGCTCCCCGTCGCCGCCGTAGCCCTTGGCGAGCATCACGAAGTCCGGATTGAAGATCTCGGTCGCGATCACGCGGCCGGGGTGGCGGCGTTCCTGGTGCATGCGGATGGTGCCGTACATGCCGTTGTCGCAGATCACGGTGATTACTTTGGCGCCGTGCTGGCGCGCGGTGCTGAGCTCCTGCCCCGACATCTGGAAGCAGCCGTCGCCGGCGACGTTCACGACCACGCGCCCGGGGTGTTCGAGGGCCGCGGCCAGCGCCGCGGGCGTGCCGTAGCCCATGGAGCCCGAAGTCGGCGCCAGCTGCGTGGCGTGCCGCCGGTGCCGATGGAAGCGGTGCAGCCAGACCGAGTAGTTGCCGGCCCCATTCGTGACGATCGCGTCCTCCGGCAGCATGGCGCTCATCGCCGTCATGGCGGCCCCCAGGTCGACGCCGTTTCCGCTCCCCGGGGGCGGGGCGAGGAAGGCCTCGAACTCCGCCCGCATCTCAGCCACCGCCGGAAGCGCCCCGCGCGGGCCCATGCCCTTGGCGGCCTCGAAGAACGCCGCCGGCCCGCAGGCGATGGAGAGGTCGGGGCGGTGCACCATCCCCGCCTCCTCAGGCCCCGGATGCACGGTCACCAGCTTCATGCGCGGGGTCGGCACGCCGAAGAGCTCATAGCCCTGGGAGGTCATCTCCCCCAGGCGGGAGCCGATGTTGACGATCAGGTCCGTCTCCTCGCGGATGCGCTTGGCGAGCGCCGGGTTCGGGGCGATGCCCACCACGCCGCAGAAGTTGGGATGGTCGTTGTCCACATGGTCCTGGCGGCGCAGGGAGGTGACCACGGGCAGGCCCATCCGCTCCGCGAAGGCCTGTGCGGCCTCGCGCACCTCCTCCGACCAGTTGGACCCGCCGAGCAGCAGGAGGGGCGCCTTCGCCTCGCCGATCATCGCCTCGAGCCGCGCCAGCGCCGCGGACGAAGGCGCCGCGTCCACCCGCGGGATCGGCTCGAGGTCCGCCACAACCGCCTCCTCGCGCAGCGTCTCTTCGGGCAGCGCCAGCACCACCGGGCCGGGCCGGCCGCTCAGCGCCGTCTCCCACGCCCGTCCGACATATTCGGGGATGCGGTCGGCCGAGCCGATCTCCGCCACCCATTTGGCCATCTGGCCGAACATGCGGCGGTAATCGATCTCCTGAAACGCCTCGCGATCCAGCATCCCGCGGTTCACCTGGCCGATGAAAAGGATCATCGGTGTGGAATCCTGGAACGCCGTGTGCACGCCGTTCGAGCCGTTGGTGGCCCCCGGCCCGCGGGTCACCGCCGCGATGCCGGGCAGGCCGGTGAGCTTGCCGTGCGCCTCCGCGGCGTTGGTGGCGCCGCCTTCCTGCCGGCAGGAC
>JBCCPD010000561.1:0-2148 GCA_039025075.1 Pseudomonadota bacterium
ACGGTGATCCATTTGACGATGCGGCCGGTGGCGGGCTCGCGCACCGAGAGGAATTTCTGGTGCTCCTTCATGGAGGTCTGAAGGACCTCGGGGGGGAGTTCGAGAAAACGGTCCTCGATGGGGCCCATGAGGGCCACGGGCCATTCGACGAGGCCGGCGATTTCGGTCAGCAGGCCGGGGTCCTCGACGACCTCGAGGCCTTGGGCGAAGGCGAGCTGGTCGGCGTCGTGCTTGATGGTCTCGGCCCGCTCGGCAGGGTCGAGGACCACGTGGGCGCGGCGGAGTTTCGTCCTGTAGTTCTCGAAGGAGGTCGCGGTGATCTCGGCCGGGGCCATGAAGCGGTGGCCGACGGTGCGGTCGTTGGCCTCGAAGCCGTCGAGGGAGAGGGGGACGACGGCGGGGCCGGTCTCGTCGCGCAGCACGCAGAGGATGTTCTGGAGCGGGCGGACCCAGCGCAAGCCGCCCGAGCCCCAGCGCATGGACTTGGGCCAGGGGAAGGCGCGGACCGTCGCCTCCAGCGCCTCGGCGACGATGTCGGCGGCGGGGCGGCCGGGGCGCTCGATCACGGCGAAGAGGACGTCGCCTTTCTTGTCTGAGCGGGTTTCGAGCTGGTCGCGGGTGAGGCCGGTGGATCTCAAAAAGCCTTCGAGGGCCTTGTCGGGGGCGTCGGCGCGGGGGCCTTTGCGTTCCTCGCGGGAGGGTTTGGTTTCGGCCGGCAGGCCCTCCACGGCCAAGGTCAAGCGGCGGGGCGTGGCGAAGGCGGCGGCGGAGGCGTAGGTCAGTCCGGCCTCGACCAGAGCGTCGGTCATGAGGCGCTTGAGGTCCTCGGACGCCTTGGCCTGCATGCGGGCGGGAATTTCCTCTGACAGGAGTTCGATGAGCAGGTCGGGCATGGGCTCGGCTCGGCGGTCTGGGGGCGTTGGGAGGCGCTTTAGGGCAGCGACGAGGCGAGGTCCATGGGGCGGCGGATCAGAGCGCCAGGACCGCCTGGATCGCGACCGTGTTGGCGAGGTCGACGAAGAAGGCGGAGACCAAGGGCAGGATCACGAAGGCCATGGGGGAGGGGCCGTGCCGCTCGGTCACCGCGGTCATGTTGGCGATGGCGGTGGGGGTGGCCCCCAGGGCGAAGCCGCCGAAGCCGGCGCAGAGGACCGCCGCGCGGTAGCCGCCGCCCATGACCGGGAAGACCACGAAGAGGGTGAAGCCGACGGCGAGCAGGATCTGCGCGGCCAGGACCCCGAGGATCGGCCCGCCGAGCCCCGCCAGCGTCCAAAGCTGCAGCGAGGCCAAGGAGATCGCCAGGAACGTGCCCAAAGCGAAGTTGGAGATGAGGGCCAGAGCCGGCGAGCCGCGGATCGGCAGGTCGGGCCTGAGCGCCGCCTGCAGGTTGCCCAGCGCGATGCCGACCATGAGGCAGGGCACGAAGAGCGGCAGGCCGAGCGCGTCGAGCCAAGCGCGGTGGGCGGCGAAGCCGAGGATCACGCAGACATGCAGCAGGAGCAGCGTGCGCATGAGGTCGGCGGCCGAGATCTCCTTGCGCTCGCGCTCGTCCTGGGGGGCGCCCACGGCGAGGTCCTCTTCGGGGCGGGCGGGCTCCAGCGCGTGGACGCGGATCAGGCGGCCGGCCATGGGCCCGCCGACGAGGGCGGCGGCGACCAGGCCGAGGGTGGCGACGGCGACGCCCAGCTCGGCGGCGCCCTCGAGGCCGTGGGTCTCGGCGATGCGCGGGGCCCAGGCGAGGGCCGTGCCGTGCCCGCCGATCAGCGCGGCCGAGCCGAGCAGCGGGCCGGCCGCGGCGGGCAGGCCGAAGGCGAGGGCGCCGAGGACGCCGACGAGGTTCTGAACGACGATGAAGGCGGCGGTGAGCGCGAGCAGCCGCGCCAGCGGGCGGCCGCCGGCGCTCAGATCGGCGAGGCGGGCGTTGAGTCCGATGCCGGTGAAGAAGAAGACCAGCATCAGATCGCGGGTCTCGGTCTCGAAGCTCAGGTCGATCCGGGCGAGCGCGTGCAGGGCCAGCAGGGCGGCGGCGGCGAGGAGGCCGCCGGTCACCGGCTCGGGGATGTTGAGCGCGCGCAGGAGCGGAACGCGCCGGTTGATCGAGCCGCCCAGCAGAAAGACGGCGAGGCCGACCGTGACGGTGATGAAGTC
>JBCCPD010000562.1:0-2145 GCA_039025075.1 Pseudomonadota bacterium
CAGGACACGCCGGAGGGGCCGGCGTTGGCGCCCGTGGGAAAAGCCTATTCGGGGTTCACGGATGAGGAGCTGACGCTGCTGGATCGGTGGGTTCGGAACAACATGACGGAGCGGTTCGGGCCGGTGCGGGCGGTGGCGCCGGGGCTGGTTCTGGAGGTGGCTTTCGACGCGATTCAGCCTTCGGCGCGGCACCGTTCGGGGGTGGCGATGCGGTTTCCGCGGATCAAGCGGATACGCTGGGACAAGCCGGTGGAAGAGGCCGAGAGGCTGGAGACGTTGCGGGCTTGGGCCGGGCTCGAAACGGGCTGAATCTGCCGTGCAAGCGTCGGGGTTTCGTCGGGCCGATGTCGGGCTAAGGGCAAGACCGGGTCGGGCCTGCGTCGGGACGCCGGTCGGGCCGGCGTCGGGCGGATGTCGGGCAAACGTCCATACGGCGTCGGGCTTTTGTCGGGCGCCCCCTTGCGGGGCGCCGAGTCAGGCCTCCACCTCGGGGACGGAGCTAAAGGCGGCGCGCAGGGACTCGGACCAGGCGTTGGAGATCTGGGAGAAGTCCTCATCCTCCGCCTCGATGCGGCGACGGGTGGAGATGGTCATCTCGCCCGCCTTGATGACGGCGAGGTCGAGGGGCATGCCGACGGAGAGGTTGGAGCGCAGGGTCGAGTCCATCGACACGAAGGCGGCCTTGAGGGCGACCGGGAGCGGGGTCGCCGGCTCGATCACGCGGTCGAGGATGGGCTTGCCGTATTTGTGCTCGCCGATCTGGAAGAAGGGGGTGTCGGCGGTGGTCTCGATGAAGTTGCCGGCGGAGTAGATCAGGAACAGGCGGTGCGCGCCGTCCTTGCGCTGGCCGCCGAGGATGATCGTGGCGTCGGCTCCGGCGCCTTGGGCCTCCAGCTGATCGCGGTAGCGCCTTTGCTGGCCGCTCATGGCTTCGCCGGCGAGCTGGGCGGCGCGCCAGAGGCTTTCGCAGTTCAGGAGGCACTCGACGTCCTCGCCGGCGGAGGCGCGGCGGCAGGCGGTGTCGAGGGCGGTGATCACGCCTTGGGTGATGGAGAGGTTGCCGGCGGTCATGGCGACGAGGGCGCGGTCGCCCGGACGTTCCCAATGGAACATCTTTCCGAAGCGGGAGATGTTGTCGAGGCCCGCGTTGGTGCGGGTGTCCGACAGCATCACCAGGCCGGCGTCCAGGCGCAGTCCGACGCAGTAGGTCATCGAGGGGTCACGGCCTTCGCCCGGAAGAGCGGGCCGCGGGGCGGCCCTATTGCTGGGTCTGGGTCTGGCCTTGGGAGGCGGGGGCGATGGAGACCTCGGCCTCCAACGCCTCCTCCGTCTGGCCGGACACGCTTCCGCGTATCGGCGCCGCGTCCCGCGCGTCAAGGCCCGAGGCGAGGCGGATGTAACGATCGGTCGGGCAGACGCGGTTGGAAGGGTCGAAGCCGACCCAGCCGAGGCCGGGCACATGCGCTTCGACCCAGGCGTGGGTTTCGTGAGCGTCGGGGACGACCTCGTCGCCGTCCTCCTCCTCCCGGTCCGCGGGGTCGGCGGCGAGGAGATAGCCGGCGACGTAGCGGGCGGGCGCGCCCATGGCCCTGGCGCAGGCGAGGAAGACATGGGCGTGGTCCTGGCAGACGCCGGCGCCCAGCGCGAGGGCGCGGGCGGCGGTGGTGTCCGCGTCGGTGGCGCCGGGGCGGTAGTCGACGGCCTCGCGCACCGCGTGGTTGAGAGCGTGCAGGGCGGCGAGGGGCTGGTCGGGACCGGAGAGCTTTTCGGCCTCCTCCTTCACGGCCTGGGCGAACTCGGCCAGCGCGTCGTCCGGCTCGGTGAGGGGGGAGGCGCGCAGGTAGACGCCGACGGCGCGGCAGCGGTCGAGACCGGAGAGGACGCCGGCGCCGTCGCCGGTCTCGACCACGCCTTCGGCGACGATCTCCACTTCTTCGACCGGGTCGTGAGCGTGCCAGAGGCCGAGGGGCTCGCCCCAGGCGTCGGTCATCAGGGGCGCCACCGGCGCGCCGTTGACGGAGACGGTCCAGCCCTCGGGGATCTGGGTGTCATGGCGTGACGGCCACAGGCGCAGGCGCAGGGCCGCGCGCAGGGCGGCGGGCGCATAGGCGTATCGGGTGACGTGGCGGACGGCGAGGCGCATGA
>JBCCPD010000563.1:0-2140 GCA_039025075.1 Pseudomonadota bacterium
CAGCCTGTTCCCGGTCTACTGGATCATCTCGTTCTCGGTGCGGGAGACGTCGGAGCTTTTGAAGTATCCGCCCTCGTTCTTCCCGGAGACGATCACCTTCGAGGCGTTCGTCACGCTCTTCGACTTCATCGACATGGCCGGCTACATCCGCAACACCCTGCTGGTCAGTCTGACCGCCACGGCGATCACCGTCGTCGTCGCGACCATGGGCGGCTACGCGCTGGCCCGGCGCAAGTTCCGGGGGCGCGACGCCGTCGGCCTGATGATGCTGTCGTCGCAGATGATCCCGACCATTCTGCTGGTCGTGCCGCTGTCGCTGATCATGCAGTTCCTGGGGCTGCTCGACTCCCATGTCGGGCTGGTCTTCGCCCTGGTCGGCATCACGATCCCGGTCGGCACCTGGATGATGAAAGGCTTCATCGAGACGGTGCCGTTCGAGCTGGAAGAGGCCGCGGTGCTCGACGGCTGCGAGGCTTGGGAAGTGCCCGTGCGCGTGGTCCTGCCCCTGATCATGCCGGGCATCGTGACCGTGGGCATGTACACCTTCATCCTGGCCTGGGGCGAGTTCGTCTTCTCCCTGACCCTCCTGCGGTCGGAGGAGATGCGCACGCTCCCCTCGGCCCTGGCGGTCAATTTCGGCCGGACCTCCGTCGACTACGAAACGCTGATGCCGATGGCCGTGACCTACATGGCGCCGGCGCTTCTGGTCATGTCGCTCTTCCAGCGGCAACTCACCCGCAGCATCGCGGAAGGCGCCCTGAAGGGCTGAGCCGCGACCTCAGGGAGCCTCCCCATGGCGAGAATCGAGTTCGACAGGGTCGGCAAGCGCTTCGGCGACGTCGAGGTCATCGACGATCAGAGCCTGACGATCGAAAGCGGGGAGCTGCTGGTGCTGCTCGGACCGTCCGGCTGCGGCAAAAGCACCTTGCTGCGCATGATCGCGGGGCTCGAGAGCCCCACCAGCGGCGAGATCCGGATCGACGGCAGGGTCGTCAACCACGTCCGCCCCAAGGATCGCGACATCGCGATGGTCTTCCAGAACTACGCGCTCTACCCCGACAAGACGGTCTACGACAATCTCGCCTTCGCCTTGCGCCGCCGCGGCACGGGGCGGTCCGAGATCGACAAGCGCGTGCACGAGGTCGCCGAGGCTCTCGAAATCGATGCATTCCTCAAGCGAAAGCCGGCGGAGCTCTCGGGCGGTCAGCGCCAGCGGGTGGCCATCGGCCGGGCGGTGATCCGCCGCCCCAAGGCGTTCCTGTTCGACGAGCCCTTGAGCAATCTCGACGCCAAGCTGCGCGTGCAGACCCGCACCGAAATCGCCCGCCTGCATCGGCAGTTCGAGGGCACCACCATCTACGTCACCCACGATCAGGCCGAGGCGATGACCTTGGCCGACCGGATCGTGGTGCTGAACGCCGGGGAGATCATGCAGGTCGGGCGGCCGACCGAGATCTACGGCGCGCCCGAAAACCTTTTCGTCGCGGGCTTCGTGGGCAGCCCGGAGATGAACTATTTCGACGTCCGTCTCGAGGGTCGCGACGGCCAACCGCATATGGTGCATCCCCAATTCGCCGCGCCCATCGACACGGCGCTCGAAAGCCGGCTCTCGGCCGCGCCTGGGGGGCGCGTCACGCTCGGCGCGCGGCCGGAAAGCCTGCGGCTGAACGGGGCGGCGACGTTCGACGCCGACAGCGTCGCGCTTTCCGCCGCGTTCGACGTGGTCGAGGAGCTGGGCCCGGTGACCTATCTGCAAGGCCGTGCCGGGGACGTCCATGTCACGGCCGCCGTGGAGTCCGGTGCGCAGCCTGCTCTGGCGACCGCGACGCCGCTTTCCGTCCGGTTTGCAGATCTTCACTTCTTCGCTTCGGAAAGCGGGCTGCGGCTCTGAGCCTTCGCGCGGCCGGAGCCGCCGTGCAGTCGCCGCCTTGCCTGTCGTTCGCGGTCGGTTCTCGCCCTCCTTAGCCAAGCAAGCGCCGGATCGCCATTGCACGTCACGGGCGCGCACATCGAAGCGCTCCGGTTCGTGGAGCATTTTTACTGGGAGGTTATGGAGGACTATGAATCGAGGAAGCATCAATACATCCAGGCGGAGCCGTTTTCGTGCGCTGGCACTGTCAAAACAGACTTTCGCAGCGGC
>JBCCPD010000564.1:0-2139 GCA_039025075.1 Pseudomonadota bacterium
GAGCCCGCCGCCCAGCCATTGCAGAACCGCGCGGTTCTCCTCGACCGTCAAGAACTCCCAGAGGGCCTGCATGGGCCCGCCTCCCAGTCGACTACGCAACTTGGCGAAGCGTGGCGCGCCGCGGCTGAAGGGTCAATGACCGGGGCGCGGCTTGGCGCTGCGCCCCCGGCATGGCCGCGGCGCGGCACGGATGCCGCGGCGGGCTCTCGCGCAAGGCGCCGCCCGGCTCAGTTGGGAAAGGCCGGGTCCGCGTCCCAGATCTCCGAGGCGTAGCCGCGGATCGTCCGGTCCGAGCTGAAGCGGCCCATGCCGGCGGCGTTGATCACCGCCATGCGCCGCCAGGCCTCGGGGTCGGCCCAGGCCGAGTCGACCTGGCGCTGAGCGTCCCAATAGGCGTTGAAATCGGCCGCCACCATGAACCAGTCGCCGCCGCGCAGACCGTCGATCAGTCCGCGGAACCGGTCCGCGTCATCGGGAGATAACACGCCCGTCTCCATCTGCGAAAGCACCTGCATCAGGCGCGGCGCCTCCTCCAGAACCGCAGCCGCGTCATGTCCGTGCGCCCGCCGCTCGGCCACCTCATGGGCCTCGAGCCCGAAGATGAAGATGTTCTCCGGCCCGACCGCCTCGCGGATCTCCACGTTGGCGCCGTCGAGCGTGCCGATGGTCAGCGCGCCGTTCATCGAGAACTTCATGTTCCCCGTGCCCGACGCCTCCATCCCGGCGGTCGAGATCTGCTCCGAAAGGTCCGCGGCCGGGATCAGCCGCTCGGCCATCGTGACGTTGTAGTTGGGCGGATAGGCCACCGCGAGCCGGCCCTTCATCAAAGGATCGGCGTTGATCGTGCGGCCGACATCGTTCATCAGCTTGATGATCAGCTTGGCCTGCCAATAGCCCGGCGCCGCCTTGCCGCCGAAGATCTTCACGCGCGGCGCCCAGTCGGCGTCCGGGTTTTCCCGGATCGCGTTCCACAGGGCCGCCGTCTCCAGAATGTTCAGAAGCTGGCGCTTGTATTCGTGCAGGCGCTTGATCTGCACGTCGAAGATCGCATCGGGATCCGCCGCCACGCCCATGCGCTCGGCCAGCCAGCCCGACAGACGCACCTTGTTGTCCCGCTTCACCCGGGCGAAGCGGGCACGGAAGGCGGCGTCCTCCGCCAAGGGCCGCAGCGCCTCCAGCCGATCCAGATCAGTGACCCAGGCCGGGCCCAGCGCCTCGTTCAGAAGATCCCTCAAGCCCGGGTTGCAGCCATGCACCCACCGGCGCGGCGTCACGCCGTTGGTTTGGTTCACGATGCGCTCGGGGTGCAGCGCGTGCAGATCCGCGAAGACCGTCTTCTTCATCAGATCGGTGTGCAGCGCCGAAACGCCGTTGATCTTGCGCGCGCCGATGAAGGCGAGCGGGCCCATGTGGATCTCCCCATGGTGGATGATCCGCGCAGCCTCGCCCCGGCCCGGGTGCTGCGCCGCGTGGCGCGCGTCGATGCGCTCGATCAGCTGAAGGTGGCGCGGCAGCACGTAGGACATCAGGTCCCACGACCACTTCTCCAATGCCTCGGGCATCAGAGTGTGGTTGGTGTAGTGCAGGCAGCCCTGGGCGATGTCGAAGGCCTCGTCGAACGACTTGCCGTGCTCGTCGATCAAAAGCCGCGTCAGCTCGGCGATCGCGATGGCCGGATGCGTGTCGTTCAGCTGGATCGCCGCATGGGCGGGCAGCTGCGCGATGTCGCCGTGGTTGCGCAGGAACCGGCGGATCAGGTCCTGAAGCGAGGCGGCGGTGAAAAAGTACTCCTGCTTGAGCCGAAGCTCCTTGCCCTGAGGCGTGGTGTCGTCGGGGTAGAGCACCCGGGAGAGGGTCCCCGCCAGCACCGCCGGCGCCGCCGCGCCGATGAAGTCGCCGCGATTGAAGGCGTCCAGCTCGAACAGCCTCTCCGGCTTGGCGGACCAAAGCCGCAGCGTGTTGGTCCAGCGCCCGCGCCAGCCGGGCACGGGCGTGTCATAGGCCTCGGCGACCACCACGTCCCCGGCGTCCCAGACCGCCGCGTCGCCCTCATGGGGCCGCACCTCGCCATGAAAGCCGATGCGATAGCGGCTGTCGGCGCGCTCGAACTCCCACGGGTGGCCTTGCCGCAGCCACTCC
>JBCCPD010000565.1:0-2136 GCA_039025075.1 Pseudomonadota bacterium
CGCCTTCATCGACGTGGACGTCCAGCGAAGCGAAGGCGCCCTCCTCTGGCGCCTCTCCCCCCGCGCCGCGCCCTAGGAAAGGGACCCCCCATGCTCCTCAACGACGTCAAGGTGGTGGAGATCGGCCAGGCCTTCGCCGGCCCTTTCGCCTCCCAGATCCTCGCCCATCTCGGCGCCGAGGTCGTCAAGGTCGAGCGCGCCGGCGACGGCGACGACGCCCGTCGCTGGGGCCCGTCCTTCGACGGCGACGGCTCCGCCATCTTCCACGCCCTCAACGGCTCCAAGACCTCCCTCGCGCTCGACCTCAAAGACCCCGACGACCTCGCCGCCCTCCGAGCGGTCCTGACCGAGGCCGACGTCCTGGTCCACAACCTCCGCCCCGGCGCCCTCGCCCGCATGGGCCTCGGCCCCGAGGATCTCGCGAAAGACCTCCCCCGCCTGATCTACGCCGAGATCAGCGCCTTCGGCCATGTCGGCCCCATGCGCGATCAGCCGGGCTACGAGATCCTCGCCCAGGCCTTCGGCGGCATCATGAGCACCACCGGAGAGCCTGACCGAGACCCCGTCCGCTGCGGCCCCTCGCTCTGCGATTTCGGCTCGGGCATGTGGCTCGCCATCGGCATCCTCGCCGCCCTCCACCGCCGCGCCGCCACGGGCCGAGGCGGCCTGGTGCAAACGTCGCTTTACGAGACCGCCCTGACCTGGACGACCATCCAGGCGGCCCCCTACCTCGCCTCGGGCGAGCCGCCCGCGCGCAGCGGCGCCAGCCACGTCCTGATCGCGCCCTACGGCTACTTCGAAACGGCTACCGACCCGATCATGCTCGCCTGCGCTTCCGACGGCATCTTTCGGCGCCTCGCGCCCGCCCTCGACCGCCCCGACTGGCTCGAAGATCCCCGCTTCAAAGACAACGCCGCCCGCGTGACCCACCGCGCGACGCTCGAAGGCCAGGTCGCCGAGATCTTCGCCGCCCGCGACCTCTCCCACTGGTTCGAGGTGCTGAATGCCGCCGGCGTCCCCTGCTCCCCGGTCAACACGGTCCCGCAAGCCCTCGCCCACCCCCAGGCCGAGGCGCTGGGCATCCTCCAAACGCCGCCCGACCGCCCCGACGTGACCGCTCTGGGCCTGCCGCTCAGCTTCGAAGGGGAGCGCCCGGCCCTGCGATCCGCTGCGCCGAGGCTCGGATCAAAACCCGAAAACACGCCCGCCGCGGCCGGAGAATGACCGGTTTCAATCCCGAAAACCGCCCCCGCGCCACGCAGAACGGGCCGTTTTTGGAGAGGTTTCCACCCGTTTCAGACGCCGAGAACACGGTGCGAACGGCTTGAGTCGCCCTGAAATCCGTCTCGTTGACCCGCCGATCCGATCCAAAACCGCCGATCTTCGGGCCGTTTCGAGGTTGAAACCGCCCGCCTTCAGCGCGTCACGACCTCGCCTTCGGGCCCTAGATAATTGTTCCAGGCGAACCAATAGGCCACGTGACCGGCCACTCGGGGCAGCGTCTCGCCGGTCTCGGAGGCCAATTCCGCCTCGTTCGCCGTCCAAACCGAGCCGCCGGAGGCCAGTTTTCCGCCCTCCGCCGCCTCGAAAACCCGCCCATCGCGCTCATAAGCGCGCACCGTGCGGCCGCTTTCGTCCCCGACAAGCACGATAGGCAGCTCCCCAATGGCGTCGTTGACCACCGCCCCGCCCTCGAAAAGCTCCAAAGCCCAGGCCTTCGCGGCCCCGAACTGCCGGATCGCGAAGACGTAGTCCTTCTGCGCCAGCCGGCTTTGGTCCACCAAAGCCGGGAACATCAAGTCCGGAGAGGCGAAGTAATCGCGATAAACCACGCCCGATCCGTAGTCCCGGTCGAACCCCGTCTCCAATTTCAGCACCTTCGTGCCCGGATTGCGCGCCTTCCACTCCCCCCAAGGCGCTATCACCACGGGCCTTTGGCGCAGAACGATCCCGGAACCGCGCAGCTCTCCGGACACCGGCTCGCCGGTGAATTGGTTCCACAGGCTCTCCGTCCGGCGGTCGTACATCAGCTTGTTGGACCGGTAGAGGAAGCCCGACGTGCCGATGATCAGCGCCCGATCGAAGCGGTCGAGCTTGGTTTCGAAGAGGATTCCCGCGCCGCAGAGCGTGCAATAG
>JBCCPD010000566.1:0-2107 GCA_039025075.1 Pseudomonadota bacterium
GCGGGAGACCGAGCGGCCGAGATCCACGGCGGGAAAGCGCCCGCGCTCGGCGATCTCGCGCGACAGGACCACGTGGCCGTCCAGCAGGCCGCGGGTCATGTCGGCGATCGGCTCCTCCATGTCCGAGCCGGCGACGAGAACCGAGAAGACGGCGGTGATGTCGCCCGCCCCTTCCGGCCCCGGCCCGGCGCGCTCCGCCAAGCGGGCCAGAAGCGCCGAGGTGGAGGGCGGGTAGGCGCGCAGGGAGGGCGGCTCTCCGGCGGTGAGGGCGACCTCCCGGTGCGCCTCGGCCACGCGGGTGACGCTGTCCATCAGGAGAAGGACATGGGCGCCCGAATCACGCAGATGCTCGGCGGCGGCGAGGGCGGTCCAGGCGGCGCGGCGCTTTTCCAGGGGCGAGCGGTCCGACGTGGCGCAGACGACGATGGATCGGGCGAGGCCGTCGGGCCCCAGCGTGTCCTCGACGAATTCGCGGGCCTCGCGGCCGCGCTCTCCGATCAGGGCGATGACGACGTGGTCGGCTTCGAGGCCCTTGGCGAGGCGGGCGAGGAGGGAGGATTTGCCGACGCCGGAGCCGGCGAAGAGGCCCAGGCGCTGCCCGCGGACCAGGGGGAGGAGCGCGTCGAAGACGGAAAGGCCCGTGGCCAGGCGGGCGCCGGTGCGGCGGCGGGCCATGGGCGAGGTCGAGGGGCGCTGCAGCGGCGTCGGCGCCCCTTGCGGCAGGGGCCGGCCGTCGAGCGGGCGGCCGAAGGCGTCGACGACGCGGCCGATCCAGCCGGGGCAGGGGCGGGGGCCGGGATCGGGCGCGAGTTCGGCGTGGTCGCCAAGGCCGACGCCGGCGGCGTCGCCATAGGTCATGGCCCGGGCGAGGCCGCCTTCGAGGGCGATGATCTCCCCGCGCACGGGCTCGCGCGCGCGGGGATCATGGGGGTCGGCGAGGTCGGCGCGGTCGGCGCGGTCGGCGTCTGGGGGCGTCACGGTCACCTGATCGCCGAGCCGGGCCACGGGAGCGAGGCCCTCGATCTCCAGCGCGCCATGGCCGGCGCGCAGGACGCGGCCGATGCGGCGGCGCACCGGCGCCTCGCTGAGCTCTGCGGCGAGTTGGGTCAAATCCAAGGCGTTTCTCCGGGCGGCGAGGGGGTCTCGGCGGGGTTTGGTTACGAGTTGCTAACCCGCGGCGGTTAACTCCTCGTTTCGAACGAACGGAGGAGAACCCCCGTGACCCAGGGATTGCAGATACTGTCTTTGGCGGAGGCGCTGGCCGGCTATGCCTCGGCGCGCCAGACGCTGATCTCGCGCAACGTCGCCCATGCGGACACGCCGGGCTGGCAGGCGCAGGACCTGACCGATTTTTCGCGGACCTATGCCGCGCGGAACGCGCTGGAGGATGGGTCGGCCTTCCGGCCCGCGGCCACGCGCGCCGGCCATGCGGGGCTGGAGCGCGGCGGCGGGGCCGAGGCCGAGGCGACGATGGTCGACGGCGTGGCGGCCCCCAACGGCAATACCGTGTCGCTGGAGGACCAGATGGTCCGCGCGGCCCAGACCCGGGTGCAGCACGACATGGCGCTCGGCGTGTGGCGCAAGTCGATGGACATCCTGCGCGCCAGCCTCGGCCCGCCGCGCTGATTTCTTTCACGGCGCGCGCGGACCCCTGAGCGCGCCTCCCCCGTCCCGAACGCCCGAACCCCCCCCGAACGCCTGACCGGAGACCCCCATGTCGGACCTTCTGCAAGCCATGGCCGCCTCGGCGAGCGGCATGTCGGCGCAAGGCCAGCGCCTGCGCCTTTCCGCCGAGAACCTCGCGAACGTCGACACCCCCGGCTACCGCCGCAAGCTGACCTCGTTCGAGGCGCTGGCGACGGAGCGGTCGGGCGGCGCGGCGGTGCGCACGGGGCGGGTGCGCCTCGATCAGGGCGAGCTGCCGCGGATCTACGACCCGGCGCATCCGCTGGCGGACGAGCAGGGATACTACGACGGCTCCTCCGTCGACCTGGTGGTCGAGATCGCCGATTCGCGGGAGGCGCAGCGCAGCTACGAGGCGAACCTGCGGCTTCTCGACCAATCCCGGCAGATGACCCGCGGTCTGCTGGAGCTTCTGCGCCGCTGA
>JBCCPD010000567.1:0-2102 GCA_039025075.1 Pseudomonadota bacterium
CCGCCCGCGTCCCGGCCGCCGCCGCCTCCGCGCCGGCGCGCCGCGCGGCCGTCGCGCTCCTCGGGCGGCGGGCCGGCGGCCTCGCCCAGCTGGTCGCGCAGGACCTTCGGCCGGACCTCCTCCGCCGCGCCCGCGGCCAGGTCGCCCAGCTGGAACGGGCCGTAGCCCACCCGGATCAGCCGCCCCACCTCGAAGCCCAACGCCCCGAAGGCGCGCCGCACCTCCCGGTTGCGCCCTTCGCGCAGCCCCACGGTCAGCCAGGCGTTCGCGCCCTGCTGTCGATCCAGCGCCACGCTCATCGGCCGGAACCGCTCCCCATCGACCTCCAGCCCCCGCTCCAGCGGCGCCAGGTCCGCCTCGCTCGGCCGCCCATGCACCCGCACGCGGTAGCGCCGCAGCCAGCCGGTCGACGGCAGCTCCAGCCGCCGCTTCAGCGCCCCGTCGTTGGTCAGCAGCAGCAGCCCTTCGGAGGTCAGATCCAGCCGCCCCACGCTCAGCACCCGCGGCAGCCCCTCCGGCAGCCGCTCGAACACCGTCGGCCGGCCTTTCTCGTCATGCTCGGTGGTCACCAGCCCGACCGGCTTGTGATAGCGCCACAGCCGCGGAGGCTCCGCGTCCGGCAAGGGCGCGCCGTCCACCTCGATCCGGTCGGAGGGCAGAACGTCCAGCGCCGGCGAGTCGATCGCCCGCCCGTTCACCCGCACCCGCCCCGCCGCGATCATCGCCTCCGCCCCGCGGCGCGAGGCGACGCCGGCGCGCGCCAGGCGCTTGGCGATGCGCTCGCCCGCCTTGGCCGGCGCGGCCTCGCCGACCTCGGCGCGGGGGCCGCGGCGTCGGTTCCGGGGGTCTCCGGTCATCTCGCCCTCCTGCCCGCCCTCCCTGCGCCCGCGGGACCGCTGGCGCAAGGGCGCGTGCGGCGCGATGATGCGCCCGCCATGACCGACCTGATCACGCCTCGCCTGACCGGCCGCCCGGTCGCGCCCTCCGACGCGCCGTTCCTCGCCCGGCTCTTCGGCGCGGCGGAGGTCGGGCGCTGGACCTCGTCCGACGGCGCCCCCTGGGACGCGGCCCGCGCCGCGGCCAAGGCCGAGGCCTTCGCCGCCCATTGGACCGCGCACCGCTTCGGACTGCGCCTCTGGCGCGAAGGCGACGCGCCGGCGGCCCTGGCGGGGCTCCAGTTCTGCGTCATCGGCGGCCTGCCGGCCATCGAGGCCGCCTTCGCCGTCCTCCCGGCCCGCCAGCGCCGAGGCCTCGCCGCCGAGGCCATGGCCGCGGCTCTGGTCGAGGCCCCCGACATCGCCCTGCGCCTGCAAGCGGTCACCCGGCCCGGCAACGCCGCGGCGGAGGCCCTCCTGACCCGCCTCGGCTTCGCCGCCTGCGGGCCCTCGGCCGCCGCGGCGCAAGACGGCGCCGCCAGCCCCCGCCTCTGGACCCGCGGGCCATGAGCTTTCCACCCTCGCCCGCCATGGCCGAGGCGCTGGAGGAGGCCCGCGCCGCCGCCGCCCGCGGCGAGACGCCCGTGGGCGCGGTGCTCCTGACCCCCTCCGGCGACGTCGCCGCCCGCGCCGGCAACCGCACGCGGGAGCTGTCGGACCCCACCGCCCACGCCGAGATCCTGGCCCTTCGCGCCGCCTGCGCCGCGGCCGGGTCGGAGCGGCTGCCCGGCCACGTCCTCTACGTCACGCTCGAGCCTTGCGCCATGTGCGCCGCCGCCCTCGCCGCGGCCCGCATCGCCCGCGTGGTCTACGGCGCCCCCGACCCCAAATCCGGAGGCGTCGACCACGGCGCCCGCGTCTTCGACCAGCCGCAATGCCACCACCGCCCCGAGGTGATCTCCGGCATCGCCGAGGCGGAGGCCTCGGCGCTCCTGCGCGATTTCTTCTCCGCGCGGCGCTGACCCCCGAACGGCGCGCTCCCGCCCGTCGCTTTCGCGGGCGAGCCGCTCATCTCCCGTTGGGCGAGCGCGGCGAGGCGGGGGCCTCCGGCCCGTCGCCTCGCCGTTCGGCGCCCGGGACGGCGATCGTCGCGAGGGCTTTGAGAAAGACCGCTTTTGCTGGGGAAGAGCCGCAGGGGCTCTTGGTCGAGCGTCCGCCGAGTCGCCC
>JBCCPD010000568.1:0-2099 GCA_039025075.1 Pseudomonadota bacterium
ATCGCGCGGCCTTGGCAAACCGGCCGGCGCGGACGTCTTGGTTGCGCGCCCTACGCCGGCGCGTTAGGCCGCCGCTCCGGAAAAGCCCGCGGCCCCGCGCCGACGCGGCGGCCATCCACCAGCGGGAGGCGAGCGCGCCCATGATGATCTTCGCCCGGCGCAAGTTGGTTCTGCTGGCTCTGCCCAAAACCGGGACCACGGCGCTCGAAGCCGCGCTGGGGCCGCTGGCCGACATCCACATGCGCGGCGCTCCGGCGCTCAAGCACACCACGCTGCGCCGCTACCGCCGCTTCATCCGCCCCTATCTCGCCGCGGCGGGGATCGAGGGGCTGGAGACCGCCTGCCTTCTGCGCGAGCCGACGGCCTGGCTGCGCAGCTGGCACGCCTACCGCCGGCGCCCCGCCCTCGACGGCAAGCCCAAGTCCGCCGCCGGCCTCTCCTTCGCCGAGTTCGTGGACGCCTATCTGAGCGACCCTCAGCCGGTCTTCGCTCAGGTCGGCGTCCCCTCGCGCTTCGTCGCCGGCCCCGACGGCTCGCCTGGCGTCGACCACCTGTTCCGCTATGAGGACCAAGGCGCCTTCCAGGCCTTCCTCGAAGATCGCTTAGAGCGGAAGATCGACCTGCCGCGCCGCAACGTCTCCCCTCCGGCGGACGCGGAACCGCTGCCCCCCGCCCTGCAGGCTCGCCTCGAGCGGGAGCGGGCGGCGGATTTCGCGCTCTACCGCTCCCTCGGCCGTCCGAGGTCCGAACCGGCCAGCGCCTCGCGCAGCAGCGCGAAGTTGCGCGCGCGGGCGGCGAGGTAGCGCGGATCTCCCCGCCGCGGCGGATGCGGCAGATGGACCAACGCCAAGCCCTTGGCGATCAGAGGCGCCGCGGCGCGGGCGAAATAGGCGCGGAACCCCGCCGCGCCGCGGTCTTCGGCGCCGAAATCCTCGGCGAAGCGCTCCGGCCGCGGCCCCAGCGGACGGCGCAGCGCCAGGCGATGCAGCAGCTCGAAATCCTCGGCCCCATGCCCTTCGAAGCGCCGGCAGTGGCCTCCGACGGCGGCGAGACCCTCTCGGCTCAGCAGCATCGCCGACGAGCCGCGCGTCAAACGCCGCGCCAGCGGATGGCGCCCCTCCATCGCCCGCCCGAGGGAACGCCGAAGCGCCTCTGGCGCCGCCCGCCAGGCCCCGCCGCCGAGCCGGTTCAGGAACCAGACCGGCGCGCAAGCGAAGGCGGCGTCTTCCGTCATCTCCGCCGCCGCGTGCTCGGCGAGCCCCTCATACGCCGCCCGCGGCGCCGCGAAGTCCACGTCGTGGAACAGCACATGGCGCGTCTGCGCCGCCGCAGCGCCGAGATCGCGCAGCCGGCCGACGTAAAACGGCCGCCCCGCCCCCTCGACCGCCGCCAAGCGCCTCGCGCGGGGCGCCGCCGCCAGCAGCGCCTCGGTCCGCGCCGCCAGCGCCGGGTCCGCGGTGTCGTCGGCCACCACCACCGGCATGGACGGCGGCCGAGCGGCGAGGATCGCGGCGAGTCGGCGCAGGTCCCGCGGCGCCCCCTCGCCCAGCCTCAACGGAATGACCAGCGTCAGATCCATGGCGGCGGGGCCTTCCACGCCGCGCCGCCCGGCGCAAGCCGCCCCCGCTTGACGCGCCGTGCATCGGGGGCCACTCCGGGCCCCATGGGCGACGCGGCGGGCCGGCTCGGCCTTTTCACTTCCGGACTGATGCGCCATCGACGAGAGATCGCTTCGATGACCGGCCTCGCGCCGGTGCGGCGTCGCCTCAGCGCGGCGGGGCTGAGCGCCGTCGGCGGCTGGGGCCGGCGCCCCTCCACCCAAGCGCCCCGCGCCGCCGGGGCGCGCGCGGGCCTGCCGTTCATAGCCTTCGAGGACGGGTTCTTCCGCTCCATGGACCCCGGAGCGCCCGAGGCGCCGGCCTCCTACGTGCTCGACCGCACGGGCATCTACTACGACGCCTCGGGCCCCTCGGACCTCGAGGCGCAGGTGCGCGCCCGCGCCGCCGCCCCCGCCGCCGCTGCCGCCGCCGCCGCGCCGGCGCTGCACGCCATGCGCGCCCTGGGCCTGTCGAAATACAACCGCTTCGCCGACGCCGCGG
>JBCCPD010000569.1:0-2083 GCA_039025075.1 Pseudomonadota bacterium
CCCGGCGCGAGGGCGGCTTCGACCGAGACCGCGTCGTCCCGGTAGAGCAGCAACGCCTCGGCGTCCTGGCCCGCCTTGCACAGCGCCACCAGCTTCTCCGCCACCTGCTTCGTCGTCTCAGCGCCCATCCTGGGACCCTCCGGCTCGCGCGGGGCCCGCGCCCCGCCTGCGTTCCAGATGTGCGCGCCGCGGCGGCGGCGGGCAATCCCGCGCCGCGCCCGCTGCTGACAGGACCTGTCGGCAGACCCCGTCAGCCGGCCGCGAAGGGATCCACCGGCGCGATGGCGGGCGAGGCCGCCTCGATGATCGCCCCCGCCTCGATCAGCACGTCCTCGCGGTAGCGACGCCCCACCAGCTGCACGCCAAGCGGCGCCCCGGGAGAGCCCATGGCCACGTTCAGCCCCGGCAGACCGGTCAGAGGCAGTCCCGCCTGGGTCAGCTGCGCCGCGTAGATCCGCGCGAAATCCGCCTCCGAGCTCACGTCCGAGTTGTTTTCGAACGGCGTCTCCGCCGAGGTCGGGCACAGCAGCACCGGATGCTTTTCGAGGAACAGCAGCCAGTCGCGCAGAAGCGTCGTGCGCCGCTGCAGAGCGCTCATCGCGTCGGGGTGATCGCCCGCGCCGTCCTCGGCGATCTTCATCAGCTGCTCGGCGACGAAGAGCGCGTCGGGATCCGCCTCCTGCCGCCACTTGTCGACGCTGCCGCTTTTGAACTCGGCCATCCACAGCGTGAGGTTCAGGGCGGCGCTTTCGCGAAAGGACGGCGGCGCCGCCTCCTCCACCTGCCAGCCCGCGGCCTCCAAGGCCTTGGCGGCCGCGTCGAGCACCGCCCGCACCGCAGGCTGCAGGACCAGCCCCTCGGGCGCCGGGCAATAGGCGACGCGACGAGGAACCGGCGCGCCGGTCAGGGGCGCGGGCACCCACCACGGGTCGCGCGGGTCGTCGGCCGCCATCGCCTGCAGCGCCAGGCGGATGTCCTCCATGGTCCGCGCCAGGGGTCCGGAGACGGCGGTCAGGAGCGCCCCCATCGACCGATCCGGGCCGGAGAAATTCGCCGCCGCGACGCGCCCCAGGGTCGGGCGCAGGCCGTGCAGGTTGCAGGCATAGGCCGGGTAGCGCACCGATCCGGCGATGTCGGTGCCATGGGCGACCGCGCCGATCCCCGCCGCGCAGGCGGACGCCGCGCCGCCGGAGGATCCGCCGGGCGTCAGCGTTCGATCATGGGGGTTCAGCGTGGTCCCATGCAGCGCGTTGCGGGCGAACCATCTCAACGAAAACGCCGGCGTGTTGGTGCGCCCGACCACCACCGCGCCGCCGCGCTTGAGGTTGGAGACGACCGGATTGTCCTCCGCCGCCACCAGGTCCTTCTGCAGCTTCAGGCCGTTGGTGGTGGCGTAGCCGGCCTGGTCGGCGTTGATCTTCACGGTGACCGGCACGCCCGCCAGAGGCCCTGGATCCTCGCCCCGCGCCAGGGTCGCGTCGACGGCGTCCGCCTCGGCCAGCGCGCTGTCGTCGGTGCGGGCGACGACGGCGTTGATCTCGCCGTTCACCGCCTTAAGCCGCGCGAGCGCGGCCTCCGCCTCCTCGCGCGCCGAGGTCTGCCGCGCGCGCACCCGCGCCGCGATCACCGCCGCCGAGGCCTGCCACAGCTCTCCGCCCGCAGATCCGGTCATGCCCGTCCCTCCTTGCCTAAGGCCGCCATTCGGGCCCCGATGGCGGCGACCGTCAAGCCCGACGCCCTTTCGCCAGGAGCATTCGCCATGCCGCACGTGCTGAACGCCTCGCCCGAAACCTGCCAATGGGGGTTCTTCGACGCCGCCCAGGCGCCTGTCCTGACCGTCGCCTCGGGCGAGACGGTCGTCGTTCACACCGTCTCGGGCGGTCCCGAGGTGATGCCGGACGAGGACGGCTTCGACATCCTGCCGGAGCATCTCGACATCCACGCCCGCTCCGCCCGCCCCTTGCCGGGCCACATCCTCACCGGCCCCATCGCCGTCGACGGCGCCGCCCCCGGCGACGTGATCGAGGTCCGCTTCGACGCCGTCACGCTGCGCCAGAACTGGGGCTGGAACTTCATCCGCCCG
>JBCCPD010000570.1:0-2081 GCA_039025075.1 Pseudomonadota bacterium
GCTGGCCGCCGCCCTCGCCGCCGAGGAGGCCGCGGCCCGCGGCCGCGGACCGGGCGCGTCCCGCGCCGCGCGCCGGGCCGAGGCCATCCGCAGCTCCATCGCCAGCTTGGAGGCGGAGACCCGAGGCCGCGCCGACGGAGAGATCGCGCTCCGCCAGCTCGACCGGGAGGCGGAGGCGCTCGCCGCGCTGCACGAGGGCTTTCTCTCCCGCCTCAAGGAAACGCGCGCCCAGACGGGCTTGGAGCGGCCCGACGCCCGCCTGATCGCCGAGGCCGCCGCGCCGCTGGAACCCTCGCGCCCCAACGCCCGCATCGCCATGGCGCTGGCTCTGACCGCCGGCCTGGGCCTGGGCGCCGCCGCGGCCCTGCTGCGCGAAAGCGTCGCCGGCGTGCACCACTCGACCGAGGCGGCGGAACGGGACGCCGGCCTGCCGGTGCTCGCGGCGCTGCCGCGCCCCGAACGACGCGGCGAAGACCCGGTCGCCGCCGCCCGCCGCCGCCCCTCCTCCCGCCTGGCCGAGGCGGTGCGCGACCTGCGCGCCCGCGCTCTGCCGCCCGCGTTCCTGTCGGCCCGGGCCGCGCCGACCCCGCGGGACTCGGTGGCGCTCGCCGTGGTCTCCCCCGGTCCGGGGGAGGGCAAGTCGACCCTCGCCGCGCTGCTCGCCGAAAGCTGCGCCAGGCTCGGCCGCCGCACGGTCCTCCTGGACGGAGACCTCAGGGCGCCGTCCCATGCCGAGCGGCTCGGCCTCGCCGCCGAGACCGACATCGGCGCTCTGCTGGAAGGCAGCGCGGAGCTGGACGAGGTTCTGTGGCTGGACCCGGAGACTGGGGTCTCGATCCTGCCGGCCATGCCCTCGGACGCGCCGCGGGCGGACCTTCTGGCCGATGCCGGGGCGGGCCCGCTGATCGCCGCGCTCAAGGCGCGCTTCGACGTGGTGATCGTCGACACGCCGCCGCTGCTGGCCGTCGCCGACGGCCGGCTTCTGGCGGCCGAGGCCGACCGCTGCATCGTCGCCCTGCGCTGGGGCGAGACCGAGCGCGAGGCCTTGCGCGCCGCCTTGCGCGCCTTGGCCGAGGCCGGCGCCCGCCCGCTAGGCCTCGCCCTGACCGCCACGCCGCGCCGCGCCGATCCGAGGCCCGGCCGCAGAGGAGCGAACGCCCGATATGAACGTTTCGGCGCCTATTTCGAAGAGTGACCTCGCCGCCCCCCGCCCGCCTGCGCCAGAGCCCGAGCCGGAGCCCTTCTTCGGACCGGTGGTGCTGGTGGGGCAGGCGCGCTCCGGCTCCACGCTCGCCACGGCGCTGCTGAACCGGGGCGCGAGCGGGCTGGTGATCAACGACGCCTATGCCGGCGCCCTCGCCTGGGACCTGGGAGGGCTCGACGCGCCTGGCCGCCGCAAAACCTTCGCGCGGGCCGCCCTGGCTCGGATCGAAGCGCGCAGCTGGGACGGTCCGGCGCGAACCGCCCCGATGCACCGCGCGTCCCCGTTCAAGGCCGCCGGCCGGCGCGCGGCGCAGGCCGCCGGCCAAGCGGCGGCGGCGCGCGGCGCAGGCTGGGTCGCGATCTGGGGCGCCATGCTCTCCTCCGCCGCGCGGGCCGAGGGCCGCGGCATCTGGGGCTGGAACACGCCCGGCGATCACGCCCATGCGGCGGCGATCCTCGACGCCTTCCCCGCCGCCCGCTTCGTCTTCGTGCGCCGCGGGGTCTGGAGCGTCCTGCGTTCCTACAAGGGCCTTCCGGCCGCCTGGGGCCGCGGCCGGGCGCGCTACCACCCGGCGCTGCAGGCGCGGGCCTGGGCCGGCGCCGCCGCGGCCGAAGCGCGGCTCGCCACCGCGCTCCCCGAGCAGGTGCATCGGCTGAGCTACGAGCGGCTGACCGCGCATCCTGAGGACGAGCTGTCGCGCCTGGCCCGCTTCCTCGACCGCCAGCGCATCGACGCCGCCCCGGCCGAGGTCACGCCCAACGGGTCCGAGCCGCGCGCCCTGACCCGGGCGGAGGTCTGGGCCGCGCGCCTCGCCCTGGGCCGCGAAGGCCGAGCCGCCGCGGGCCCCGCGCCGCGGGGCGAGGGCCTGGGCGCCGCC
>JBCCPD010000571.1:0-2058 GCA_039025075.1 Pseudomonadota bacterium
CGCTCCGGCCGCCGAAGCCGCTCCCGCCGCCCCTACGGAAACGGAGACCGCCGCGGCCGCCCCCGAGGCGGACGCCGCCGAGGCCGAGGCCGAGGCCGAGACGGAGACCGCCGCCGCCGCGCCCGCGGAGCCTGCGCCGTCGGAGGAGATCCTCGAGGTCGCGTCCCTGGCCTTCGACTTCGGCGACCCCGCCTCAGGCGAGAAGATCTTCCGCAAGTGCTCGGCCTGCCACATGGTCGGCGACGGCGCGAAGAACCGCGTCGGCCCGATCCTGACCGGCGTCATCGGCCGCCCCGCCGCCGCCGTCGACGGGTTCAAATACTCCAAGGCCATGGCGGCCAAAGGCGACGAGGGCCTGGTCTGGACCCCAGAAGTCCTGCTCGAGTATCTGGAGAGGCCCCGCGACTACGTCAAAGGCACCTCCATGTCCTACGCCGGCCTGCGCAAGGAAGACGAGCGCCGCGACGTGATCGCCTATCTCAACACCTTCGAGTGACGCCGCCGGCCCCTGCGGAAACCCCAACCGCCGCGCGACCCGTCGCGCGGCGTCGGACCTCAGCGAACGCCGCCGCCGCCGCCCGCGCGCTCCGCCCCGCCCGCACGCGCCGCGTCAGCTCTCCTTGAGCGCCTCGACCAGGTGGTCGATGAACACGCGCAGCTTCGGCTGCGGAAACCGCCCCTCGGGAAACACCGCGAAGACGCCCATGGGCGGGCGCTTGCTGTCCGGCAGCAGCTCCGCCAACGCGCCCGTCTCGATCGCGTCGTCCAGGATGAAGGTCGGCAGCATGGCGATGCCCAGCCCCTCCTCCGCCGCCGTCTTCAGCGCATCGCCGTTGTTCACCGTCAGCCGGCCCACCGCGCGCACCTGACGCTCCTGCCCCCCGGGCCCCTGCAGGCGCCAAACGTTGCCCGAGCTGAGGTTCGAATAATGCAGCAGGTTGTGGTCCGACAGCTCGGCCAGCGTCTTCGGCTCTCCCTTGCGGGCCAGATAGTCGGGCGAGGCGACCAGGTGCAGCGCCGTCTCGGTCAGCCTGCGCGCCCTCAGGCTGCTGTCGGGCAGCTCGCCGATGCGGATGGCCAGGTCGAAGCCCTCGGCCACCAGCTCCACGAACCGATCCTCGAGCACCATGTGCACGCCGATGTCCGGATAGGCCTGCAGAAAGCGCGCCACCGCCGGGGCCAGCACCCGCGTGCCGAAGCTGACCGGCGCGCTCACCCGCAGCTCCCCCCTCGGCGCGTCCTGCATGGCCGAGACCATTGCGTCCGCCTCGCGCGCCTCGGCCAGCACTCGGATGGCCCGGTCGTAGAACGCCAGGCCGATGTCCGTGGGGCTCACCCGCCGGGTCGTGCGGTTCAGCAGCCGCGCGCCGAGACGGTCCTCCAACGACGCGACATGCTTGGACACGGCGGACTTCGAAAGGCCCATCTTGCGGGCGGCGTCGGTGAACCCGCCCAAGTCCACCACCCGCACGAAAGCGTCCATCTCGTTCAATCGATCCATGCGGAAAAATCCCTGCCAACCAGCGCCGCACCCTCCGACCCGAGGCCGGATTCGTCAACGATATGTCCCGGCTGCGGCGCGGCTTCAGGCCCTCCGCGGCGACCCGTCGCGATCCCGGGCGCCGGCAAGCGCATGATGCCGCTCGCCTAATTCCGCCTGCCGCAACGGCGCCTCGAAACGCGGCGCCGCCATCGGTTGCGCCGCGCGAACGTGCATGTTTGACTGAAACGTAACCGGCCGACCCCCAACCGGCCCGCGCCTCGCAAGGAGATAGGATGCCGGACCCCTCCGACGCGTTCGTAGCGTTCGAACGCGTGCAGAAATCCTATGACGGCGAAAGCCTCGTGGTGAAGGATCTCAACCTCGACATCGGCAAGGGCGAGTTCCTGACCATGCTGGGCCCCTCCGGCTCCGGCAAGACCACCTGCCTGATGATGCTCGCCGGGTTCGAGACCGCGACCCATGGGGACATCCGCCTCGACGGCCGGCCCATCAACAACATCCCGCCCCACAAGCGGGGGATCGGCATGGTGTTCCAGAACTACGCCCTGTTCCCG
>JBCCPD010000572.1:0-2045 GCA_039025075.1 Pseudomonadota bacterium
CCGGCAGGCCAAGGGATGCCGCGGCGCCGAGACGGGCGGCCTTGAGCCCGAAGCGCTCCGACGCCGCGGCCGGACATGGACCCGCGGGCGCGGTCCGGGTCTCGGCTCCGTGGCTCGGCACAATCCAGCCTAGCGTTTCGGACACCATTTTCATGATACGGACATACCGCGCCCCTTCGCGCCTGCACAAGGGCACGCGCCGCTGCGTCAGGTCGCAGAGCCGTCAGTCTTGGATCGCCTCCCAGGCCGCGGCGCGGCGCATGAGGGCGCGGAGGGCGTTGAGGAGGCGGAGCCGGTTCTCACGCAGTGCCGGGTCGTCCGCATTCACCGTCACATCATCGAAGAAGACGTCGACCGGCGCGCGGAGAGCGGCCATTGCGGCCATCGCCGCCCCGAAGTCTTCGGACTCCAGCGCCGCAGCGACGCGCGGCTCGACCGCGCCGAGCGCCTCGAAGAGGCCCAGCTCCGCATCCTCGACCGCCTTCGCGGGGTCAGGCGCCTCATTGAAAGCGCGGCCGTCCTTCTTCGCCTCCGCCGCCACGATGTTGGACGCGCGCCGATAAGCCGCCAGCAGGTTGGCCCCATCCTCGGTCTCGAGCAGCGCCTGCACCGCCTTCACCCGCGCGACGAGCAGCACGAGATCGTCCTGCCCCCCCAGATCGAAACACGCCTGAATGACATCATGCCGAACGCCCTGCTCTCGAAGCGCAACCTTGAGGCGGTCCGCTAGGAACGCGAGCAGGTTACTAAAGAGCTCGGTTGCGGGCGTGACCTTTAGATGAATCCCATCCTCCACCGCACCGAGAAAGCTGGGACCACCTGTGGGTCCATCGAAGAGGACGACTTCCCCTTGGCCTTCCAGCCAGCGTCGAAAGTCAACTTCGCCGAGGAACACAGGAGTGAACCAACGATCTTGATCGTGCTCGAGCGTCCAAGGCTCATGGTCCGTCTGCGTGCCGCGGGCGCGGGTCTCTGCCTCGAGACGTTCAAAGTCGTGCCGAAGAAGGGCTAGATCGCCAGTATCGAGATGTCTCCAACACCATGCGCCTTGGCTGGAGAAGTGCGCTTGCATCGCCGAGCGTATCAACGGCAGAAGCCTGACGCGCGCATTCCTTTCAATGATTATGCGATTGTCCCCCAACGCCGCGCGTCTCAACGCAAACGGATCTTTGGAGCCTGTCGGTTTTTCGTCGATTGCCCAGAAACCAACAAGAATGTCGATCTTGTCGGCTAGTGCGACTGAGGCGGCGACTGGGTCGGCGGGGACGTCGTCGGTGGGGCCGAGGGGGCGGTAGTGGGCTTCGCAGGCGGCGGCGACGGGCTCGGCAAGACCGGCGGCGCGGGCGTAGTGGCCGCCCATCACACCCTGGAGCTCCGGGAACTCGTAGACCATCTCTGAGGCTAGGTCTGCCTTCGCTACGCGGGCGGCCTGCTCCACCATGTCCGGGTTGGCGCCGAGGGCGGGGGCGATCTCTCTCGCGAGCGCTGCGACGCGGTCGATCCGCTCGGCCTGGGTGCCGAGCTTCTCGTGGAAGACGACGTTGGCGAGGGGGGCGCCCATGGCCTCCATGCCCTCGATCCCCTGCCCCTCAACCTTCCTGAGGTCGTTTTCCCAGAAGAACTTCGCGTCCGCGAGGCGCGCGGCGAGGACGCGCTGGTTGCCGTCGAGGATTGTCGCGCCGCCGTCCGGGGCGGCGGTGTTGGCGACGGTGATGAAGCGCTCGATCCGGCCCGTCTTAGGGTTGCGGACGGAGAAGAACTTCTGATGCTCCTTCATGGAGGTCTGCAGCACCTCCGGGGGCAGGCCCAGGAAGTCCGCGCCGATCTCGCCCATCAGCACCATGGGCCATTCGACGAGGCCGGCGACCTCGGCAAGGAGGCCTTTGTCCTCCACGACCTCGAGGCCGAGGGCGAAGGCGGAGTTGGCGGCGTCCTGGCGGATCGTCTCGGCGCGCGCGTCCGGGCGCAGGACGACGTGGCGGCGCATCAACTCGGCCTCGTAGGCCTCGAAGCCGGCCACCTCGAAGGCGCCCGGGGACATGAAG
>JBCCPD010000573.1:0-2027 GCA_039025075.1 Pseudomonadota bacterium
GCCGGCTGAAGGACTTCCGCAGGGTCGCCACGCGGTACGACCGGCTCGCCGCCACATGCTCCGCAGCCATCGCGCTCGCCGCCATCATCGCTTGGTGGATATGAGTCTTGGCCCTAGCGTGCCTCGACCCGCGGGAAGGTACGCCTCCCGCACCCTCCACCCCGCCGCGGGGGAGCCGTCGATCCCAGCCCCAGCTCCCCCCGCCCAGCCGAGGGAGTTCGGGCGGGGCCGAGGCGCCTGCCCGAAGGGCGGCGCGAGGGCCTGACCGGGCTCCCCGGCTGCCGGTCCCTTGCCGCAGGCTCCTCCCGCCCCATGCTCAGAACAAGTGAACCGGGGTGCGATAACCGAGGCCTGAAAACCGGCGCGAAAAAACGGAAAAAGAATGCTCGAATTCGCCGCCGCCGTCTTCTTCCTAATCATCACCCCCGGTCCCGGCGTTCTGACCACCGCCGGCGTCGGCTCGGGCTTCGGCTGGGGGGCTGGCCTGCGCTTTCTCGTCGGGCTCTGCGCCGGCACCAACCTCGTCGCCCTCGCCGTGGTCTCCGGCCTCTGGGCCGCCGCCGCCGCGGTGCCGGGGCTCAGGGAAACGCTCTTCGCCGCCTCTCTCGCCTATCTGCTCTACCTCGCCGGCAAGATCGCCTTCGCCGGAGCCAGAGTGGCGTTCATGGAGGCCTCCAAGGCCCCCGGCGCCCTGGGCGGCCTCGCCCTGCAGGTCATCAACCCCAAGGCCTACGCGGTGAACACCACGCTCTTTTCCGGCTTCGCCTTCCTGCCCGGCAATCTGACGGCGGAGATCCTCGCCAAGTTCGCCCTGACCAATCTCGTCTGGGTCCCGGTCCATCTCGCCTGGCTCTGGGCCGGGGTCGCGCTGCACCGCCTCAACCTCGCCCCGCAGGTGCAGCGCGGCGTCAACATCGCCATGGCCGCCTCCATGCTCGCCGTCGTCGGCATCGCCGCCTGGGCGCAGCTGGCCTGACGCCGCGGCCCGCCCCAAGATCCCCAAAGCTTTCGGCAAGAGGGTGTTGGACGCGCGCCGCTCCCCCGCTATGAACGGCCGATCCCGCGAAGGAAGCGCATCGGAGCGGCCGCGCCGCCGCCCGCCCCGCGTCCCGCGCCGTGCACGGAGGCTTGGAGCCGCATGTCCCGACCCATCTACCCGGTGATCCTCTGCGGCGGCTCGGGGACGAGGCTATGGCCCCTCTCCCGCGCCTCCTACCCCAAGCAGTTCGCGCCTCTGACCGGCGAGGGCTCGCTGTTCCAGCAGACCCTGATGCGGCTCCAAGGCGCCCCTTTCGGCGACCCGGTCCTCATCGCCAACGCCGACTTCCGCTTCATCGTCACCCAGCAGCTCGGCGAGACCGGGGGCGACGCGAAAAAAATCCTCATCGAGCCCTCGCGCCGCAACACCGCCCCGGCCGTGCTCGCCGCCGCCCTCGCGCTCAAGGACGAGCCCGACGCGCTGATGCTCATCGCTCCGTCGGACCACGTGATCCGCGACGCCGAGGCCTTCCGCGCCGCCGTCGCGGCGGGCGCCGAGGCCGCCGACGCCGGCCGCCTCGTCACCTTCGGCATCGCCCCCGACCGCCCCGAAACCGGCTACGGCTATCTGGAGCTGGCGCAAAAGCCCCAAGGGACCGCCGCGCTCCCCCTCGAACGCTTCGTCGAAAAGCCCGACGCCGAGACCGCCGAAAACATGCTCGCCACCGGACGGTTCCTCTGGAACGCCGGCATCTTCCTGGTCCAGGTCCGCGCCCTGCTGGAGGCCTTCCAAACCCACGCCCCCGACCTCATGGACCCGGTCGGCCGCGCGGTGGCCGAGGCCGCGCCCGACCTCTGCTTCACCCGCCTCGACCCGCAGGCCTTCGGCGCGGCCGAGGACATCTCCATCGACTACGCGGTGATGGAGCGCGCCAAGAACCTCTCCGTCGTGCCCTTCGACGGCGGCTGGAACGACCTGGGCTCCTGGGCCACCGTCCACCGCGAAACCGGCCCCGACGCCGCCGGCGTCTCCCTCCACGGCCCCGCCC
>JBCCPD010000574.1:0-2016 GCA_039025075.1 Pseudomonadota bacterium
CGCGAGCCTCCGCCCCCCTGCTGCGCCGGGGTGGGCGGGCGGGAGGCTGCGGCAGGGGGGCGGAGGCGGGGAGCGGGGGCGGGCCGCTTGACGCTCGGCTCTCGCCCTGATCACGCGGCCGGTGCAGGATGACCTGAAGTTCACCAGACGCGGGGAGCGTGCCATGACCCTGGGAGCGTTGCTGGACGTCGGCCTCGGCATCCTGACGATCATCATTCTGTTCAGCCTCGCCGCGACGGCCTTGCAGGAGAGCCTCGCTCAGACCCTGCGGCGGCGGCCGCGGACGCTGGAGGACGGACTGCGCACGTTGATCGAGGCCCGCTGGGGCGAGCACGGCGAACGGGCTCCGTCGGCTCTGCGCGGTCTGAACGGGCGCCAGCTGACCCAGGCCTTCTACCGCCGGCCGGAGGTGATGGCCCTGACCAAATCGCCTCGGTCGAGCCGGCTGGAGGCGCTCTTCCAGAAGCTTCTGTCGATCTTCGGCGCGCATGGGCCGCGCCGGCCTTCGGCGCTTCCGCCGCGGGTCTATGCGGAGACCATGCTGGGTCTGATGGAGGACGGCGATCGGATGGTGCGCGCCGCCCAGGCCGACGTCAGCGCCCGGGGCGAGGCCGCGGCCAAGGCGATGGAGACGGTTCTGGCGCGCCTGGGCGCCGGCGAGGACGTGTCCGGCGCGCCGGAGACGGTGCGCATGCTGACCGAGCAGCTGAGCACGGGCATGGGCGAGGCGAAGGCGGCGCTCGACCGGCGGGTGGAGGCGCTGGAGGCCGAGTTCAACCTGACCATGGATCGGGTCAGCGGCTGGTACGTGCGCTCGACCCGCGTCTGGCTCTTCGCGATCGGACTGGCCTTGGCGATCGGGGCCAATGTGGACCTGCTGCAATACGTGCGCGCCTCGCTGGGCGATCCGGCGCTGCGGGCTCGGGCGGTCGAGCTGGCCGAGCAGCTGGGGCGCGACCATGCCGCGCGCGAGGCCGCGGCGCTGGAGCAGGCGGCGGAGGCGGCGGGGCTCGCGGCCCGCGAGGGGCGCGAGGCGCAGCCGGAGGAGCTCGACCCGCAGGTCTTCGAGGCGCTCGCCGCGGCGGTGCGGGAGGAACGGGCGAGCCTGGCCGAAGGGCTCGAAGGGCTGGGCGCCAAGGTCGGCTGGCGCTGCGTGGAGAAGCCGGCGGAGATCTGGGTGGACGGCTGGGTCTGCGAGGACGGCCGGTCGGTGGTGCTGCCGAACTGGCCCCAGGTCTACGGCTGGTTCGTCATCGCCTTTTCGGTGCAGCTGGGGGCGCAGTTCTGGTTCCAGCTGCTCAAGCAGCTTCTGGCTTTGCGCACGGGCGGGAAGATCACGGCGCCGACGCCGGCCTCGGCGGCGATCCCCGCCTCGGCCGGCGCGCCGGCCTGAATGCTCTACGGTCGCGTCACGCCCGATCCGGCGACGGATCAGATCGTGTTCATTCATATCCGCAAGACCGCCGGAACCGCGTTGGCGGCGGCGCTGGCCGAAGGGTTGGGGGCGAAGACGCCGGCGATCACCCATTGGGGCGCCCAGAGGGAGGAGCGGGGGCTGCTGGCGCTGCACGGTCCGCTGCGGCGCGCGGCGGTGAACCTGCGCGAGCATGCGGCCGCGGCCTGGGAGCGGGCGCGGGGCCGCGAGCCGCCGTTGATGGAGCGCCAGCCGTTCTTCGCGGGCCATTTCCGGCTGGGAGAGGCGCCGCCGAGCCCGCGTCCGCGCCACTATCTGACGGTGCTGCGCGATCCGGCGGAGCGCTTCCTCAGCGACCACGGCTTCATGCGCGGCAAGCGCGACCGGGCGCGGTCGGACTGCCTGGATCATGCGCTTTACGACCTGGACCTGCCCGCCTTCGTCGCGGCGCTGGAGGCGCGGCCCGAGGTCTATCAGCACGACTATCAGTGCCGGCAGCTGGCCGCGGGCCGCCCCGACGCCGAGGCCGCCTGCGCGGCGGTCGACGACAAGCTGTGGCTGGCGGCGCCGATGACCCGGCTCGAGGCGATGCTGGACAAGGC
>JBCCPD010000575.1:0-2008 GCA_039025075.1 Pseudomonadota bacterium
ATTTCCAAGTTCCGCTCATGTACAACATGACTGTGCCGTCCCGCGGCCGGTCCGGGGCCCGCGGCGGGGGCCGGCGCGCGGGTCTGGTCGGGAGCCGGTTCGGCGGGCGGGGCGGGCGCGGCGGACCGGCGCTCCAACGACGCGGCGATGGAGCGGATCGGCGTCAGGAAGTCCGGCGGCTCCGCCACCACCAGCAAGAGCGCGGCGATCCACCAGATATGCTCATGCGTGAAAAGCGCGATGAGCGACAGGACGGCGACGAGCTGGAGCTGCACGCTGGAGCGGCGATGGGCCATCCGCTCCGGCAGCGCATGCAGCTTGAGGTAGCCGACGCCGATCAGGATCAGAGCGACGACGGCGAAGATCATGACGTTCGTCAGAGTCGGGTCGGAGCCGTCGGCGGCGGGCAGGAAGCCGGGCAGATGCTCTGGCGCGTCGGGGTGGCGGGCGGGGTCGGCCATGGCGGGTCCTCGGGTCGCGTGATGTCGGCGCGACGATAGACCGGGCGGCGCGCGGCCCCAAGACGCCGCCGATTGTCGCTGGATGAAAATCGTTTCCACTCTAATTCGTCCGGACAAGTCGATGCGGCCGTCCCCGACCGAGGCTGCATCCCAGTGGAAAACCGCTGCGCAACAGGGAGTTGCCCCACAGATGACCCATCTTTCCCGCCGGACGTTGATGCAGTCGGCCGCCGCGCTGGGCGCCTTGGCCGCCTTTCCGAACGCCGCCCGTGCCGCGGAGCCGCTGAACATCTGGACCATCGGCGTCGCCAAGGTCGGCGCCGCGCCCGGCACCGGCGGCGCGGATTGGTCCGACATGAGCGCCCAGGCCGGGGTGGATCTGGTCTACAACGCCAAGTCCGGATCGGCCGACCAGGCGATCCAGAAGATGATCGTCGGCGACGGCGACCGCCTCTACGACGCCATGACCGACAATGGCGGCGGCATGGAGGACGCGCTCGGCTCCCAAGGCGCGATCGTGGAGATCGACCCGGGCCGCATCGCCAATTGGAGCCTGCTGCTGCCGATCTATGGCGAGGGCCAGCCCGGCGCGGGCACCATCCGGCATGACGGGAAGCTGGTCTCGGTCCCCTACATCTCCAACGCCGACAGCCTGGCCTTCAACGCCGACGTCGTCGGGGAGGAGCTGACCACCTGGGAGGCTCTGTTCGACGAACAGTTCCGCGGCCGCGCGGCCATGCAGAACGATTTCGGCCCGACGCTGACCAACACGGCGATCTACCTCAAGCAGTCCGGCAAGCAGGACATCGAGAACCCGTCGGACATGACCGAGGCGGAGGTGAAGGGCGTCGCGGAGTTCCTGATCGACCTGAAGAAGAAGGGCCATTTCAGGACGTTCTGGGACGGGTTCCAGAACGGCGTGGATCTTCTGGCTTCCGAAGAGGTGCTGGTGTCGAGCTGCTGGGAGCCGATCCAGATCGTGGCCATGAACCGCGCGGAAAAAGACATCCGCTACGGCACCATGGCCGAGGGTCACCAGACCTGGAACAACGTCTGGATGCTGACCAAGGGCGGCGCCGCGCGCGGCAAGGAGCAGGCGTTCTACGACCTGATGAACGTCTACCTGAGCCCTTGGTTCGGCGCGCGCACCCTTCTGACCTTCGGCTTCGCGCCGCAGATGACCGGCATCGCCGAGATGGTGGAGAACGATCCCGACTTCACCGCCGAGCAGAAGCGGACCGTCAAGGACCGGCTGGCGCGCAAGCAGGCGCGCTACGAGATCGCCGGCAACAGCTGGCAGAACGTCTTTCCCACCGAGCTGCGGGCCTACCAGGACTGGTGGGCCCGGGTGCAGGCGGCCTGAGGCCCCGAGGCTTGGACGGCGCCGCCGGACCCGCGTCCGCCGCGGGCCCCTTGGCGGGGTCCGACGCCTCGGACCGCCCGAGCCAGGGCGAAGACGTCGGCGCGCCGGCGCGCGCCCACCCCCCCCAGACGCGGCGCGCCACCCACGCCCCGTCTTGGCCGGCCGCGACACCACCCTCCCCGGC
>JBCCPD010000576.1:0-2006 GCA_039025075.1 Pseudomonadota bacterium
GGGGGCGCCGCGCCGCCCGCCCCCCCCCCCCCCCCCCCGCGCGCGGGGGGCGGGGGCCGGGGCGGCCCCGGGGGCGGGGGGCCCGCCCCCCCGCGACGGCGCCGCGAGGGTCAGTCCGACAGCTCCCGCCGCACGCGCCGCGCGACCACGGCCCCGAAGAACTCCAGCAGGTCCCCGGCCTGGTCGGGCGTGAAGCGCTCCGCCTCGGCGCTGGCGAAGGCCAGCAGGCCGGGCCGGGCGTCCGGCCCCAGGTCGAGCCGCACCAGAGCCTCGGATCCCAGCCAGACCGCATCGCGCCCCCAGATCGCGGTCGAGACCGGCGCCAGGGGCCGCAGCGCCACGATCCGCGCCGGCCCGTCCTCGGGCGCCTCCACCGGATCGGCCAGGCAGCGGTCGGCATAGCCCGGCTGCAAGGCCACGCGCGGCGCGTCCATCGGCGCGAGGTCCTCCGTCTCCAGCCCCAGGCGCACCATGTCGACGGCGAGGATGCCGGGGATCTCGTCTTCCAGAACCTTCAGCAGCCCGCCGAAATCGTCGGGCTCCAGCACCGCCAGCGCCGCGCGATGGATCGACTGGGCGCCGGCCAGGTTCTCATAGGCGGCCGCGACGACGGAGCGGTGCGTCTCCTCGAGCCGCCCGAGCCGACCCTCCAGCCGGTCCAGAAGGGCGCCGCGCAGGTCGACCACCTTGCGGCGCGCATCGCCTTGCGGTCCGCCCGACGCGGCCTGGGCTGCGAGCAGGGCCTGCACGATCTCCGGGTCGCTCAGGATCGCTTCGGGATCGGCCAGCGCCGCGGCGCGCAGCGCCTGCCGAAGATCTGCGGCGGAGGCGGCGGGGATGTCTTCGATCATCGCCATGGTTTCACACGATCTTCTGGCCGGTCTTCGCCCAGTCGGCGAGGAACGCGTCCAGACCCTTGTCGGTCAGAGGATGCTTGGCGAGGGACTTGAGGACGTCAGGCGGCATGGTCGCCACGTCCGCGCCGATCTTGGCGCAGTCCTTCACATGGTTCACGGTGCGGATAGAGGCGGCGAGGATCTCCGTCTCATAGCCGTAGTTGTCGTAGATCTGGCGGATGTCGGCGATCAGCTCCAGCCCGTCGATGTTGATATCGTCGAGCCGCCCGATGAAGGGGGAGATGAAGGTCGCCCCCGCCTTCGCCGCCAGAAGCGCCTGATTGGCCGAGAAGCAGAGCGTGACGTTGACCATCCGCCCCTCGTCCGTGAGCGTCTTGCACGCTTTGAGCCCCGCCCAGGTCAGCGGGACCTTCACGGCGATGTTGCCGGCGATCTCGGCCAGCTTGCGCCCTTCCTCGATCATCGCGTCGGCCTCGAGGGCCGTGACCTCGGCGCTGACGGGGCCGGAGGTGATGCCGCAGATCTCCTTGGTCACCTCCAGGATGTCGCGCCCCGACTTCAGGATCAGCGACGGGTTGGTGGTGACGCCGTCGACCATGCCGAGCTCGGCGAGCTCCCGGATGGCGTCCGTATCGGCGGTGTCGACGAAGAATTTCATCTGTTCGCGGGTCCTGGAGCGGAGGCGGAGTAAGCTGGAGAACGCTACTCCGATGCGGCCCGGCGTGCCATGCGCGGACGGGCGTCGGACGGCGCCAAAGGCGCGGGGCGTTGCATGACGGACTCAGCCTCGCCCACGCTCGGCGACAACGACCTGATCCCCGAAGGCGCCCTCGCCGCCGTTCTGACCCCGGCGCCGCTAGACAAGACGCTGGACTACCTGGCGCCCCCCGGGGGCGTCTCGCCGGGGGATTGGGTGGAGGTGCGCATCGGCCCGCGACCGGTCGTCGCCGTGGTCTGGGGCCCGGGCGAGGGCGGCTTTCCGATCGAGAAGGCGAAGCCGATCCTCCGCGCGCTCGACCTGCCGCCGATGCCAAAGGCCACCCGCGACTTCCTCGACCGCGCCGCCGAGTACACGCTGGCCGAGCCGGACCACGCGGCGCTCGCCCGGCCCCTCGCGCAGGCCGGGGGCGCGGGTGGCGAGGCGCAGCA
>JBCCPD010000577.1:0-2003 GCA_039025075.1 Pseudomonadota bacterium
CAGGCCGCACTCGGCCCTGGGCGGAAAAACGCCGGACGAGGCCCATGCGGGCTTGGCCGGCTATCAAGCGGCGGCATGAAAAGGACCCTGAACCAAGCTTGGCGACGCCGCGAACCTGTCCGGGAAATGGGGACCACCTCTCTCCGATCTTCGCACGACCCAAACGTCCTACGGAACCTTGAGCAAAGACCAACAGGCTCGGGTGATTGACGCGATGCGGGCGAGAACGGCGGCTTGAGACCACCGCGTTGCGTCTGCGCCGGCGGGCTCACGCCTCGACATCCGGGCGGCCGTGCACGGCTGCCCGGGTCAACGATCGCCGAAGAGCCCTGGAATGGCATACGTATCGGCTGAAAAGACAGACATTTAATTGACATAATCCTTATTGTAGGACTCTCGGAGCCAGCAAGGCGAAGCTGACCTGTTCGATCCGCGATCCGGCGCCGGCGTCGTCGTTCGAGGCCGCCGTTCGGAGACCCGGCAAAAAAGCCGCGGTTCTTCGACCGACGAGCCTGGACGCTCGCAGTAGGCGCGCCGACCCTGCCCGTCGCGGGGGGTCCATGCGCGCCAAGCCCGGCGAGCCGCGACCGGCGTCAGAGAGCGGAGCGGTCCGAGGTCTCCATCGACGCCGCCAGGCGAAGCAGCAGATCTTCGCGACCCAGCGCCGCGGCGATCTGAACGCCGATCGGCAGGCCGGCCTGCGTGCGCCCGAAGGGCGCGCTGGCTGCGGGAAGCCCGGTCACGTTCGCCAGACAGGTGAACGCAAACGAGTCGAGGACGCGGTCATAGGCGCGCTCGGCCCCGACCCGCTCCACGTCGTAGCGGCCCAGCTGCGGCGCGGGATGGATCACCGTCGGCGTCAGCATCACGTCGATGGTCTCGAAGAACGTCCCCATGCGGCGCGCGAGCCCCTGAAACCACACCAGATCGGTGATGTAGCGCACGGCCGGCAGGCCGATGCCGAGCGAGACCAGGTGGCGGTTGATCGGCTCCAGCTGATCCGCGATGTCCTGCGGCGAGGCTCCGCGGGCCGCGGCCAGCCCGAACGCCGCCCGCGACAAGGTCATCGGCCAGAACCGCGCGAAGACCTCGCGGAACTCGGCCGGGTTCACGGGCGGCGCCATTTCGACGACGTCGTGACCCATGGCGTCCAGCCGCGCGGCCGCGTTCCGCGTCGTCGCGGCGACCTCCGGATCGGTGTCGCACCCGTCGAAGAACGGCTCCGTCGTCACCGCGATCCGCAGAGGCGGGGGCGGCTCGCTCGCAGCCGCGAGATAGCTGCCGGAAAAGGCCGGCGCGGCATAGGGATCGCCGGGGGCGGCGCCCTGCGTCGCGTCGAGGATGGCCGCGCTGTCGCGCACGCTTCGCGTCAGCGCATGCTCCGCCGTGATGCCGCCGATGGACTCGCCCACATCCGGTCCCAGCGTGATCCGCGCGCGCGACGGCTTCAGCCCGAAAAGCCCGCAATAGGAGGCCGGGATGCGCGTCGACCCGGCGCCGTCGTTGGCATGCGCCGCCGCGACGATGCCGCCGGCGACCGCGGCCGCCGATCCGCCGCTGGAGCCGCCCGGCGTGCGCTCGCGGTCCGCAGGATTGCGGGACGGACCGTAAAGCCGCGGCTCGGTCGTCCCGATGCTCACCAGCTCCGGCACGTTAGTCTTGCCGAAGATGACGAAGCCGGCTTGCTCCAGTCGCTGCGTCAGGAAGCTGTCGTGATCCATCGCTGCGCCGGCGAGCAACGGACAGCTCGCTGTCGTCGGCGTGCCGGCCTTGTGCGCGTAGAAATCCTTGAGAAGGAACGGCACGCCGTGAAAAGGGCCGTCGGGAACGCGCCCGGCCGCCACCGCCTCGCGCGCCATGTCGTAGAACTTGACGGTGACCGCGTTCAGATCGGGGTTCCGCGCCTCGCAGCGGGCGATCGCCGCCTCCAGCAGCTCGCCCGGCGACGCGTCGCCGGCGGTGACCCGCTCGGCCTGCCCTATGGCGTCCAGCGACAGGATCTC
>JBCCPD010000578.1:0-1987 GCA_039025075.1 Pseudomonadota bacterium
CCGGGATAGAGGGCGGCGATCTTTTCGCGCAGAGACGTCAGGCCGTTGACTTGGGGGTAGTCGACAAGGGTGGCGAAAAGGGCCTCGGTGTCGATCTGGGCGAGGGCGAAGAGCTCGGCGTAGCTGAGCGGGTGGACGCCGCTTTCGGAGAAATTGAAACGGACGCCGTGTTCGGTCTCCGAAAGAAATTGCTCGACGGCGAAGGGGGTGAAGCGATCGCCGTCGAGCGTCATGGCCGGCTCAGAAGCTGGTGATGTCGTTCCAGGTGACGAAGACCATCAAGAGGAGCACCAGGGCGAGTCCGAGGCCGGTGGCGTATTCCTGCAGCTTTTCCCCGAGGGGTTTTCCGCGGATCGCTTCGAGCGCGTAGAACAACAGGTGGCCGCCGTCGAGCACCGGGACCGGGAAGAGGTTCAGCATGCCGATGGAGGCGGAGATCAGGGCGATCATGCCGAGGAAGGCGACGATGCCGGCGCCTGCGGCGTCGCCGGAGAGGGAGGCTATGCGGATCGGGCCGCCCAGGGAAGAGCTGTCCGCCCTGCCCCCTATGATGGCGCCGATATAGGTCAGCGAGCTGTCGATGACGCCGAAGGTGCGCTCGACCCCGACCCCGACGGCGCGCAGCGGGCCGGGGGTTTCGGCGCGCGGCTGGATCATCGGCATGGCGGTGACGCCGATCAGGGGGCGCACCTCCGTCCCGCCGTCGCGGGAGCGGGCGGCGGAGACCATGGGCTCGAGCGTGACCTGGCGCGCCTCCTCGCCCGGCGTGCGGACGGCGAGGTCGACGGCGGCGCCCTCCGACGCCTCCACGATGCGCTGGAGGTCGCGAAAGGAGGCGAGGTCGACGCCGTTGGCCGACTGGAGGATGTCGCCGGGGACGAGGCCCGCCTGGTCGGCCGGTCCGCCGGAGGCGACGCCGCCGACCTCCGGCGCGACGAGGGGGCCGGCGGTGACGGTTTGCCTCGCGCCGTCGCGTTCGATGACGACGGCGTATTCGGCGCGGCCGGGCTGCGCGTCGGAGGCGGCCTCGAAGGCGCGCATGACGTCGGCGAAGACGGCGATGGAGGCGCCCTCGACCTCGAGGATCCGGTCGCCCTCGCGGAACGGCAGGCGGTCTTCGGCGGAGGGGGAGAGGGTTCCGACGACAGGCTCGTCGGAGCCGACGCCGATGGCGGTGGCGAGGCCGGCGTAGATGACGATGGAGAGGATGAAGTTGAAGACCGGGCCGGCGGCGACGGTCAGGGCGCGCTTCCACAACGCGGCCCCGGGGAAGGAGCGGGCGCGATCGGATTCATCGAGGGTTTCCAGCTGCTTGGCGTCGGCCCTGGCGGAGGCGGCGTCGCCGTCGCCGAGGAATTTCACGTAGCCGCCGAGCGGCAAGGGCGCGACGCGCCAGCGGGTGCCGCGCTTGTCGGTCCAGCCGAAGATCTCCTTGCCGAAGCCGATGGAGAAGACCTGGGAGTGGATGCCGCACCAGCGGGCGACGATGTAGTGGCCGTATTCGTGGACGAAGACCACGACGCCGAGCACGACGATGAAGGGCACGATCGTGGCCACGACGCTCCAAAGCGTCGAGACGAGGGCGAAGACGTCCATGGGGACCTCGCTCAGGTAAGGTTTACGCTGTGTTGGGGGGTCAATCTAGGCCGGAACAGGGCCGGCGCCTAGATCGTTCATGTTCATGACTTCGAGCGCGCGGGCGCGAGCTTCGGCGTCGAGGGCGAAGACGTCGTCGAGGGAGGCGGCGGGCGCGAAGGGAGCGAGGCGGTCGAGGGTCCGTTCCACGACCTCGGCCATCTGAAGAAAGCCGATGCGGCGGGCCATGAAGGCCTCGAGCGCGGCTTCCTTGGCGGCGTTGAAGGCGGCGCCGGCGAGGCCGCCCGCGCGCATGGCCTCTCGGGCGAGGCGCAGGGCGGGGAAGCGGGTCTCGTCGGGGGCTTCGAAGTCGAGGCGGGAGAGAGCGGCGAAGTCCAGGCGGTCCACCGGC
>JBCCPD010000579.1:0-1978 GCA_039025075.1 Pseudomonadota bacterium
CGCAGGCCCGAGGCGGCGACGATCCGGTGCAGGATCTCGCGCACGCCCTCGCGGTCCACCGGGATCTCCATGCGCACCCAGTCCAGCGAGGCCATGAACCGGTCGAGATAGCGGTCGAGCCCCACGAAGGCCCCGTTCCAGACCGGCGCCACGTCGTAGACCGCGTCGGACCGGGTGACGCCCCAATCGTTCACCGGCAGACGCGCCTCCGACATCGGGACGATGCGCCCCTCCATCCAGGCGGCGCCGTGGGAATAGTCGGCGGAAGGGTCGAGCGGCGCCGTCGTCGTCTCGGCGGCGGGAAACAGATCTTCGGGCATGTCGGGGCTCCTCGGCAGGGGCGAGAGACGCTGCGTCACCCTAAGCCGACCGCCCCTTCGAGCGCCAGCGTCGAAAGCCTCCCCGGATCAGGCCCCGCCCGCCGCGCTCCAGCCCAGCGCCGCGACGATCAGAACGACCTCGAGCGCCGCGAGCCCGGCCAGAGCCGGCCTCCAGCCACGCCCCAGCGCGGGCGCGCCTCGACGACGGCGGCGCCAGTTGACCACGGCCGTCGCGGCCAGAGCCGCGAGCGTCAGCTTGAACATCAAGGCCGCCATGAGGGGCATGGGCGCTCCCCGCAAACCAAAACGCCGCCCGAAGCGGGCGGCGGGTTGGGTGAGAGGCTGAACGCGACCCAAGCGGGTCTCGTTGCGGCTGCTTCCTTCCGGACCTGACCGGGTTGGCGAGGCGCCTGCCCGCGCCAACCTCTCGATAGCTAGATTAGGCCGACCGGTCGGGCCTCGCAAGTCCTCGCGCCGCCGGGCCCATCCCGGCCGGGCTCGGACCTGGGCCCGCCTCGGCCTCAGAGCACGGCGAAGACGTCGCTCAGCGTCAGCAGCAGCATCGACACGGCGCCGATGATCAGCATGACGTGGAAGCCCTTGAAGACCAGAGCGCCGGTGGCGTCGTGGCGGGCGATGTCCGCCGTCTCCAGCGCCGGCGCGGCATCCGGCTTGCGCGCTTTCAGCGCCGCCCAGGCCAGGATCAGCACGCCGGAGACTCCGGCGATCTTCACTATGGTGATAAGCGTGGTGAGCATCTCGCTCGCTCCTGTTCGTTGCACCCGCGAACAGTTACGCAGTCAAAGATTGACGCGCCATTGGGGCGAACGCCCATGCCGCAGCGGCCGGCGGACGCGCGGCAGCTTGACGCAGTCGTCAAGTGCGAACCGCGGCGGGCTCGGCCCCGCGCCGCGCACGCCGCCGGTGGGGGGGGCGGCAGGCCGCCAAGGCATCGAGCCGCAACGAGCGCCACGAGAGGCATTCCATGACGCTTCGCACCGCGCTCGCCGCCGCCGCGGCGCTCGCCCTCGCCGCGCCCGCGGCCCCCGCGCTGCCGGCGACGCTCAGCTTCAACGCCGGCCCGGTGCATTGCGGCAAACACGCCGGTCTACGACGTCGCCCCATTCGACATCGGCGAAGACATCCTCGTCACCTACACTGTCGACGACGCCCCGCCGGGCGCCGACGGAACCAACCCGTCGGGGGTCTTCCAAGACGAAATCGGGACCGTCTCCATCCTCGGCGCGGACAGCGGAACGTTCCTATTCACGTCGCCCGGCTCAGGCGTCGACGTTAACGTCGACAACGAGACGGGGTTCGAGCGCGAGTCGGTCGCGCGCCCCTCGTCCCTTTTCCCCATCGTTCTCGACCAGGACATCGACCTCGACGCCAGCCCCGACGATTTCTTCACCGACCCGGACGTCCTCTCAGCGGTCCTCGCGGAGCTGACGACGGTCGCCTTCTTCCCCAACACCGACCAAGCCGACGCTTCCGTCCGAACCTGGGACGAAGCGAACGGAACCGGCATCGACGGCCTGATCTTCGGCCCGGCCTCGGACGCCGTGGCCGTCACGTCACCCGCGTCGAAGGGCCCTCGGCGGAGATCCCGCTGCCCGGCGCGGCGGCGCTCCTCGTCGCAGGCCTCGGCGCCGTCGCCG
>JBCCPD010000580.1:0-1936 GCA_039025075.1 Pseudomonadota bacterium
AAGGGGATGCCGGTGCCGAAGAGCATCTCGGTCATGTCGCGGCGGCCGGAGACCCTCAGCCGACGGTCGTTCATCCAGGCGCCCTGGCCGCGTTCGGCCACGAAGATCTCGTCCTTGATCGGGTCGAGGATGACGCCGGTGATGACCTCGCCCTTGTGCTCCAAGGCGATGGAGATGGCCCAGTGCGGCAGGCCGTGGAGGAAGTTGGTGGTGCCGTCGAGCGGGTCGACGATCCAGCGGCGGGTGGGGTCCTTGCCCTTGATCTCTTCGTCCGTCTCCTCGCCCAGCCAGCCATAGGCGGGACGGGCGCCGAGCAGCTGGTCCTTGAGGATCTCTTCCGCCTTGAGGTCCGCCTTGGAGACGAAATCGGCGGCGCCCTTGCGGGAGACCTGCAGGTTTTCCACCTCGCCGAAGTCGCGCAGGAGGGAGCGCGCGGCGCCGCGCGCCGCCTTGATCATGACGTTGAGATTGGCCGATCCGACCGAGCCGCCCGACATCGCGTCCTCCTCCGCGTCCCCCGCAGAGGAAGACGCCTTCGCCTCAGCCGGCGGGCTTCAGTTCCACCTCGACGAAGCGCAGCTCTCCGTCCCCGGCGTTGATCACGTCATGGGCCACGCCGGTTTCGCGGAAGTAGCTGACGCCCTTCTGCATCTCGAAGCGCGTGACGGCGCCGTCGCCGTCGACCATGTCGACGGGCTGCGAGGTCAGGGGCGTGACCACGTAGTCCATCTCGTGCACGTGCCAGCCGGTGGCGGCGCCGGGGGCGAAGACCCATTCGGTGACCCGCACCTTGTCGTTGTCGACCAGGAGCGTGGGGACGGCGGCGGCTCGGTCCATCAGGCGCGCTCCACGTATTCGAAGGTCTCGGTGTTGACGATGATCCGTTCGCCCTGGCCGACGAAGGGCGGGACGGAGACGCGCACGCCGTTGTCGAGCACCGCGGGCTTGTAGCTGTTGGCGGCGGTCTGGCCTTTGATCGCCGGCTCCGTCTCCTCGATGGTGCAGGTGACCTTTTCGGGCAGCGTCAGGGAGAGCGCTTCGGACTCGTAGTATTCGATGGTGACCGTCATGCCGTCCTGCAGGAAGGGGCGGCGGTCGCCGAGCAAGTCGGCGGGCAGCTCGATCTGCTCGAAGGTCTCGTTGTCCATGAAGGAGAGCATGCCGTCGGTTTCGTAGAGGAACTGCTGGTCGCGCTGTTCGAGGCGCACGCGCTCCACCTTGTCGGCGGAGCGGAAGCGTTCGTTGAGCTTGGAGCCGTTGCGCAGGTTCTTCAGCTCCACCTGCGCGAAGGCGCCGCCTTTGCCGGGCTTGACGTGGTCGGTCTTCACGGCGACCCAGAGGCCGCCGTTGTGTTCCAGCACGTTGCCGGGGCGGATTTCGTTGCCGTTGATCTTCGCCATGATCCGAGCCCTGCTGCCTGTCGGAGAGGTGGGCGGAGCCGGTCCCTCGCGCCGCGGCTCGTATAGCTGCGAGGCCGCGGGCTGGCAACCTGGCGCGGTCCGTGCGGCTCAGGGTTCGGTCAACCGGGTTAGGATCTGGTTAACCGCGGTTATGATATCGTTAAGCAATTGAAAAAGAAGTTAAATTGCCATTATGGCGAATTGACGAGGCCTTGAGCCGATCTAGCTGAGACTGCGGGACGCGGATGGGTTGGGCGTAGAGACCGGGTCGGGAGACGCCGATGCGCCTGCAATTGACGGCATGGCTGGCCGCCGCCGCGATGGCGGCGGTCTGGGCGCAGGCGGCGCTTCCGCCGCAGCCCGACGACCGCGCGCGCCGGACCCCCGCCTCTCAGGCCGAGCAGGTAGGTCTGCGCGGCGCGCTGCGCGCGGCGGGCCTGGCGACGGCGGAGCCGCTGTCGGTGACGCGGAGCCTCGACGGCGGCCGCCGCCTGCGCGGGCGCGCGGCGCGGCGGGACGGTCCGGCCCGAGGCTGG
>JBCCPD010000581.1:0-1910 GCA_039025075.1 Pseudomonadota bacterium
ACGGGCCGCTGGCGCTGGCGATCATCGTCTTCACCTTCGCGGGGGAGGAGGCGCAGGCGGTGATGGCGGTGCCGGCGCTCTATTCCCTGTTCATCGTGATTGTCTCGACCCTGGTCACGCTGATCTTCCGGCGGGCGAACACTGCCGCGGAGCAGAAGCTGCCCGACAGTCTGCTGTGAGCGCGGCGGCCCGCTAGAGCGCGGCTTTGAGGTCCGCCGCGATGGCCTCGGCCGAGATGCGGTAGCGGTCGTGCAGCGTCGGCAGCGCGCCCGCGTCGAGGAAGGCGTCGGGCAGCGCGATCTGCCGGAACGCCGGGTGCACGCCGGAGCGCATCAGGAGGGCGGCGACGGCCTCGCCCAGCCCGCCGACGGTCGAGTGGTTCTCGGCGACGGCGACGAGGCGGCCGGTCTTGGCGGCCTCGGCGAGGATCGTGGGTTCGTCCAGCGGTTTTATCGTGGGGACGTGGAGGACGGCGACGCCGAGGCCGTCCCTGGCCAGCAGGTCGGCGGCCTCCAGCGCGCGCATGGTCAGGAGGCCGGAGGAGATCAGGAGGACCTCCGCCCCGTCGCGGAGAAGCTGGGCGCGCCCCAGCTCGAACGCGTAGCCGTATTCGTCCAGCACCAGGGGCACCTGGCCGCGGAGCAGGCGCATGTAGACCGGGCCTTCATGCGCGGCGATGGCGGGGACGACCTGCTCGATCTCGTGGGCGTCGCAGGGGTCGATGACCATCAGGTCCGGGATCGCGCGCATCAGCGCGAGGTCGTCGGTCGCCTGGTGCGAGGGGCCGTAGCCGGAGGTCAGACCCGGCAGGGCGCAGGCGATCTTAACGTTCAGCCCCTCCTCGGCGATGGCCTGATGGATGAAGTCGTAGGCGCGGCGCGTGCCGAAGGCGGCGTAGGTGGTGGCGAAGGGGGTGAAGCCCTCCGCCGCCAGTCCGGCGGCGGCGCCCAGAAGCGCCTGCTCGGCCATGCCCATCTGGTGGCAGCGCTCGGGGAAGGCGTCGCGGAAGACGTGCAGGTCGGTGTATTTGCCGAGGTCGGCGGTGAGGCCGAGCACGTCGTCCCGCGCCTGCGCGAGGCGGACGAGGGCGTGGCCGAAGGGGGCCGCCCGCGTCCTCTGCCCCTCCGCCGCGACGGAGGCGATCATGGCCGAGGTGGTGAGCTTTTTCTTCGTGCCGCTCATGGGCGCCTTCCCGCTTCGAGGGCGGCGAGGGCCTGATCCCACTCATGTTCCTCCACCCGGATGAAGTGGGTCTTTTCGCGGGCCTCCAGGAACGGGACGCCCTTGCCCATCAGGGTGTCGGCCAGGACGATCCGCGGGCGGTCGTCCTCCAGCGCCTTGGCGGCGTCGAGCGCCTGCGTCACCGCGCCAAGATCATTGCCGTCGACCCGCCAGGCGGCCCAGCCGAAGGCCTGCCACTTCTCGACCAGGGGCTCGAAGCCCATGGTCTGCGAGGACGGCCCGTCCGCCTGCTGATCGTTCACGTCGACCACGGCGATGAGGTTGGAGAGGCGGTGATGGGCGGCGGCGAGGGCCGCCTCCCAGACGGAGCCCTCGTCCAGCTCTCCGTCCGAAAACAGGCAATAGACCCGGGCGTCGGAGCCCTTGCGGCGCAGGCCGATGGCCCGGCCGACGGCGATGGGCAGGCCGAGGCCGAGGGAGCCGCCTGACATCTCCATTCCGGGCGTATGGCGCGCCATGCCGGACATGGGCAGGCGGGAGTCGTCGGCGCCGTAGGTCTCCATCTCGCTTTCGGGGAGGATGCCGGCCTCGACCAGGGCGGCGTAGAGGGCGATGGCGTAGTGGCCGTTGGACAGAAGAAAACGGTCGCGGCCCTCCCAGTCCGGGTCCTCGGCCCGCCAGCGCATGGCGTGGAACCAGAGGGCGGCGAGCACGTCGGCGATGTCGAG
>JBCCPD010000582.1:0-1886 GCA_039025075.1 Pseudomonadota bacterium
ATGCGCCCGTGGCTGGCATGCTGGATGCCGTCGACGATGATGTAGGCCTCGGGCGCCACCTCCCGGATCGCCTTCGCCACCGCCGCCACGTCCACCCCCATCCCGGTCACCGGCGAGGTGTGCAGGATCGTCGCCACCCGCACGTCCGGCGTCAGATAGGGCTTGTAGGCCTCCGCCGTCACCACGCCCCCGGCGTCGTCATGCGGAACCTGCACGTAGGGCTTTCCGGCCACCTTCGCCCAGCGCGTGCAGGCGCTGCGCGTCGCCGGATGCTCGAGCGTCGAGCCCAGCACCACGCCCCCCGGCTCCGCCCCCAGCACGGCGTTCATGATCAGCCGGAACAGCAGCTCCGTCCCGCTCTCGCCGACGAAGATGTCGCCCTCGGGCGCGTTGAAGAACACCCGCATGTCCTCCTTGGCCCGATTGATCACCGCCACCAGATCATGCGCCATCTCGTTGTCGCGGCCCTGGTTGTCGGGGATCGCGGCGTAGCGGGTGGAGGTCTCGACCACCGAATTCAGCGTCAGCGCCCCGCCGGCGTTCTCGAAGAAGATGCGCTTGCCGACCGAGGGGCAGTCCTCCACATGGGCGAAACGCCTGCGGATCTCGGCCAGCAGGGCGGGGTCGTCGGTGATCCGGTCTTCGGTCATGGGGCGCGTCCTTCGCGGCAAGCGAGCTTTCCGTTTCATGTGCCGCCCGCGAAGGCGCAGCGCAACGGCCGCGTGTCATTCGAGGCGGCAAGCGCGCGGCTCGGATCGAAGGGTCTCGACCGCCGCAGCGCGCCTGAACCCGTCCCCCGCCGCCTCCGGCGCCGACGACGCGCAGGCCGCCCGGACCGCGGCTCCCGACGGACCCGAAGACCCGGCGACGGTGCGGCCGGGCTCGCCGAGGGATTCGACGCGCCGCACGCAGTCCCACGGCCATGCCGGCGGTCCATAGTCAGACCGACCGCCGCGCCGGCCGGGGCCGGACGTCACGCGCCTCGCAGCGCCTCCCGCACGTTCCGGCGCCAAGTGCGGCCCACCGGCAGCTCGCGCCCGTCGCGCAGCACCGCCACCGGCGCCCCGCCGCGATGGCGCAGGGCGGCGACCTGCCCGCGCGCCGCCCACCAGGACCGATGCACGCGCACGCCGAGCGGGCCGAGCGCGTCGGCCGCCTCGGACAGGCGGCCGCGGATCAGGGCCTCGCCCCGCGTCGTCTCCACCCGCAGGTAGTGGTCCTGGGACTGGATCAGGATCAGCGCGCGCCCCAGATGCGGCGGCAGGCGAGAGACCCAGTCCTGCGCCTCGGCGGAGGCCGCCTCCGCCCCCCAGGACGTGTCGGCGGCGCCTCCGGCCGCGCGCGGCGCCGCCTCGACGTCCTGCCACGTGGCCTCCAACGCCTCCGTCAACGCCGCCACCGCGACGGAGATCGCGATCACGTAGGGCGCCAGGCGCAGCATCGCGCCCCCCATCGCCTCCCCGAACAGCGCGCCGTGCAGCAGCGCCAGCGGAACCGTCAGCGCCGCGCCCGCCGCCGCGCCGCCGACCGCGGCGCAGAGGATCGGCGGCCCGAGCCCCCGCCGCTCCGCCCACAAGGTGGTCAGGAGGGAGAGAGGCGCCGCCAGCCACCAGGCCGCCGGCGTCACCCCCGCCCAATAGGCCAGCCGCGCCGGCAGCCCCAGCAGGTCGTAGGTTCCGAAGGGCCCCGTCAGCCCGATCAGGGCCGAGGCCGAGATCAGCCCCAGCCACAGCCGGCGGCTGCGCGCCATCGCCCGCAGCTCCGTTCCCGCCTCCGCCAGGACCGTGTCGTTCACGACGTTTCCTCCGTCGTTGGCGTCAACGGCGTTTTGCGCATCGCCTCAGCAGGTTAGCGATCCGGCGACCGGGCCGCAACGACGGCCCCCC
>JBCCPD010000583.1:0-1884 GCA_039025075.1 Pseudomonadota bacterium
CCGCGCGGGAGTTCGTGGAGCTGATCGAGAAGCAGGCGGCCGAAAGACGCTAGGCGCGTACCGCGCGGCGGTTCTGCGGCAGGGGGACTGCAGTCACCGTGATGACTGGACGAAAGAGGCGACCGGCAGCAGGGGCTGGAGGAAGAAGCCTACGACAAGCGAGCAGCCATCTTTCGCTGAGACTCTGGCCGAGCGATCGGTTTCCTCCGCGCGGAACCCAATTGCCGGGCATCCGGTCTTTTCGCACGACGGCCGGCACGGATTGGGCGGATCGGCCGCTGCAACGCTCCATGCAGGAGAGCTGGGCGCAGTCAGATCCAAGGGCGCCAAGCCGCGTAGGAACAACCTCGCTGTCTCGGCGCATCGAGAGGGCGAGAGGCGCAGACGGGTTCGGGACAAAGCGGGCCCGTCGGTCTGCCAGAGCACGCTGCCGGCTGCCTTTCTGCTGCGGATCGGAGCGACCCGGCGAGGTGGTTTCTTGAATTGGTTCCGCGCGGGGCAGGCGGGCGCGGCGATCGCGAGCGCATCGCCGAGGCGGGGCGAGGGTAACGAGACGCGGGCTTTCTCGTCCGCTCAGGCGGCCGCCTCGACCGCGGCGCAGATGTCGGCGACGACGGCGTCGACGAGGGCCTCGTCCTCGCCCTCGGCCATGACGCGGATCAGGGGCTCGGTGCCTGACTTGCGGATCAGAACGCGGCCCACCCCGTCGAGACGCGCCTCGCCCTCCGCGATGGCGGCGCGGACGGGGTCTGCGTCCAGCGGCGAGGCGCCGGGGGCGTAGCGGACGTTTCGCAAAAGCTGGGGCAGCGGGTGGAACCGCGACAGGACCTCGGAGGCGGGCCGCTGCTCTTCTGCCAGCGCAGCGAGAACCTGAAGGCCGGCGATCAAGCCGTCGCCGGTGGTGGCGTGGTCCGACAAGACGATGTGGCCGGACTGCTCGCCGCCGAGGTTGAAGCCGCCGCGCCGCATAGCCTCCACCACGTATCGGTCGCCGACCTTGGCGCGAAGAAGGCGGATGCCGAGCTCGTCCAAACGACGCTCCAATCCCAGATTGGACATGACCGTGGCCACCAAGGCGTCGCCGCGCAGCAGGTTCGCCGCGCGCCAGCGTTCGGCGATCAGGCACATGATCTGGTCGCCATCGACGATGCGGCCCGCCTCATCGATCACGATGATGCGGTCGGCATCGCCATCGAGCGCCAGACCAAGATCCGCGCCTTCGCGAACCACCGCCTCGGCGCACGCCTGGGGCGCCGTGGAGCCGACGGCGTCGTTGATGTTGGCGCCGTCCGGCTCGACGCCCAGGGGGACGACGTCTGCCCCGAGCTCCCAAAGCACGGTCGGGGCGGTGCGGTAGGCGGCGCCGTTGGCGCAGTCCACCACCACCTTGAGCCCGTCGAGCGCCTGGGCGCGGGGGAAGGTCGCTTTGGCCGCCTCGATGTAGCGGCCGACGCCGTCGTCGATGCGCTTGGCGCGGCCGATGTCGCGGGGCGCCGCGCGCTGCGGCGCTTCGATCCGGCGCTCGATGGCCGCTTCGACCTCGTCGGACAGCTTATAGCCGTCGCGGCCGAAGAACTTGATCCCGTTGTCCTCGAAGCCGTTGTGAGAGGCGGAGATCATGACGCCCGCATCGGCGCGCAGGGATTTCACCAACATGCCGACGGCGGGCGTCGGGATGGGACCCAGCAGAAACACGTCAATGCCGGCCGACAAAAAACCGGCGGTGATCGCTTGTTCGATCATGTAGCTGGAGAGGCGGGTGTCCTTGCCTATGATGACCCGGTGGCGGTGCGCCCCGTCGCGGAACTGCGCGCCGGCGGCCAGGCCCAAGGCGAGCGCGATTTCCGGCGTCATCGGGGGCGTGTTTGCGCGGCCGCGGACGCC
>JBCCPD010000584.1:0-1832 GCA_039025075.1 Pseudomonadota bacterium
CCGAGCTCGACGCCGTCGCGCCCAACCACCCGGTGCTGATCCATCACCTTTACAAGCTGACGCTGCTGAACACGAAGGCGGTGGAGTATTTCGGCTACGACCAGCCCGGCCACCCGACCTATCCCGGCGGCATCATCGAGAAAGACGCCGGCGGCAACGCCACCGGCCGCGTGCTCGCCGCGCCGTCGGGGCTGGTGATGTACAAGACGCTCTCGGCCGCGCCGAAGCTGTCGATCCGCGATCAGATCAACTCGTCGCTCCAGTACTTCGACGCGCTGAACGGGTTGGGCATCACCTCCGTCTCCGACGCCGGCGGCGGCGGCATGGACTTCCCGGACGCCGACCCCTACCGCGTCATCCGCTACATGCACGGCGAGGGTCTGCTGACGACGCGTATCGGCTATCACTCGTTCCCGCAGAACAAGGGCGAGGAGCTGGCCGACTACCAGCGCTGGACCGCCGACATCCGCGCGGGGACCGGCGACGACATGCTCAAGTTCGTCGGCGCCGGCGAGAACCTCGGCTGGGCCTCTTACGACTACGAGATCTTCGCCGACGCCCGCCCCGACATCGACGCGGACGCCGAGGATTACCAGACCCAGGTGATGACCGTGCTGGGCGAGGGCGAATGGCCGTTCCGCCAGCACATCACCTATGAGGAGACCGGCGACCGCCTGCTGCCCGTCTACGAGGCGGTGGCCAAGGGCGCCGGACTGACGCCGGGCTGGTTCGTCGACCACGTGGAGACCTTCAGCCAGAAGAACCTGGAGCGCATCGCCGCGCTCGGCGGCGGCATCGCCTTGCAGAACCGCATCCAGTTCCAGGCCGAGGACTTCATCGCCAATTACGGCGCCGAGGCGCTGAAGATGACGCCGAACTTCCGCGCGATCCTGGACCTCGGCGTGCCGGTCGGCGGCGGCACGGACGCGACGCGGGTGACGTCGTTTAACCCCTGGTTCTCAATCCAGTGGATGACCGCCGGCCTCTCGCGTGGCGGGCTGCGCATGTACGACGACGCCAACCTGATCAGCCGGGAGGAGGCGCTGCGCCTCTGGACCGTCGGATCGGCTTGGTTCACCGGCGACGCCGGCCGCAAGGGCGCCATCGCGCCGGGTCAGATGGGCGACTTCGTGGTGCTGGACCGCGACTACTTCACGGTCACCGACAGCGAGATCGCCAAGCTGCGCGCCGACCTCACCGTGCTCGCCGGCGAGGTGGTCTACGGCGCCGGCGCCTTAGCCCATGAGGACCTGCGGCACATCCCGCCGATCAGCCCCGACTGGTCGCCAGTGATCCTGCAGGGCCACGAGATCTGATCGCGCGGAGAAGGAGCGGAAAAATGCCCGACATGATCCTCTACAACGGCCGCGTCACCACGATGGACCTCGACCGGCCGGAGGCGACCGCGGTCGCCATCACCGACGGCAAGATCTCGGCCGTCGGCTCCGACGCGGAGCTGATGGCCGACCCCGGCGACGCCGAGACGATCGACCTGCAGGGCCGGAGGGTGATCCCCGGCCTGATCGACAGCCACACGCACATCATCCGCCAGGGCAACAACTTCGCCATGGAGCTGCGATGGGACCACGTCCCCTCGCTGGCGGACGGCCTCGCCATGCTCAAAGCGCAGGCCCAGCGCACCCCCGCCGGCCAGTGGATCCGCGTGGTCGGCGGCTGGTCCGCCGACCAGTTCGCGGAGAAGCGCTTGCCGACGCTGGACGAGATCAACGCCGTCGCCCCCGACGTGCCCGTCTACGTCCTGCACCTCTACGACCGAGCCTGGCTCAACAAAGCCGCGCTGCGGGCGCTGGGCATGGACGAGCACTTCTACG
>JBCCPD010000585.1:0-1810 GCA_039025075.1 Pseudomonadota bacterium
CCGCCCGGCGCGCCGCGGCGGCGTCGGCCGGGGCGCCGTCCGCTGGACGGGCGGCGCGCCAGGCCGTCGCCGCGCCCAACGCCGCCTCCGCTTGGGCCCGGGCCATCAGGCGGAAGGGCGCGCCGCGCACCGTCTCGTCGGGCATCTCGGTGATCAGAACCGCGTCGAACGGGCCCGTCTCGGCGCCGACCTGCACGATCACCGGCACGTCGCCGATCCGCTCCAACGGCGCCTCGGGCGCCGCCGCGCGGAACCGGGCCAGCTGCCGCCGGTTCAGCGCGCGCAGCTGCGCATCCGCGTTCAGCGCCGCCGCCGCGCCCTCCAGCGCCGCGAGGGCCTCCGCCTCGACCTCCTTCCGGCAGCGCAGGATCAGAAACGCCCCGCGCGGCAGCGACCAATCCTCGAAGCCCCGCGGCAGATACCCGGTGAAGGGCCGCGTCCATTCATGCGCCGGATAGCCGTGCAGGCTGATCTGCAGCCGCGCGCCGGTGGCCTCCGCCAGCCGCGCGCGCATCGCCGCCTCCCCGCCCTCGACCCAAGCGATGTCGGCCCCCAGGGCGCCGTAGCGGGCCGCATGGTGCATCCAGTCGCCCGACTCCCCCCGCAGCCGCTCATAAAGCGCCCAGCCGTCGGGATTTTCGAGCGGCGCGACCCCGCAGGGAATGCGCGCCGCCGCCAGGCGCCGCGCCGCGCGCAGCGCCCCGACGACGCCCGTCGGCTCGTTGCCATGCTGCCCGCCGGTGACCGCCACCGCCTCGCCGAGCCCCGGCAGCGCCCGCCCTTCGACCTTGCGCCCCTCCACCGAGCGGGCATGGGGCAGCGCCGCGCCGCCCAGCCGGGCCAGCGCCTGGGACACCCGCTCCGCCCCAGGGGGCCGATCCCAACCCTCGGGCTCCAGCGCCTCGCGCCGCACGCCGCCCCGGTCCCGCGGCTTGAGCCGTTCGGAGCGCAGGCGCGGGCCCGAGGCCTCGGCCGTCTCCAGCTCGGTGGCGCGCATGCGCAGCTGAGCGGTGCGCGCCCGCGCCACCTCCGGCACGATCTTGCCGGGGGTCAGGCGGCGGTCGCCCGGAACGCCGCCGGTGGCCTCGGCCAGCGCCTCCAAGGCGCCGAAATAGATCTCCTCGTGGAACGCCTCGCCCAGGCCCCGGCCCCAGCCGTCCCGGTCGATCTCGTCCCAATCGCCTTCCAGACGCAGCGCCAGGGCGCCGAAATAGGGGCCCTGCCCTTCGGCCCCGCACTCGGCCACCGCCTCCAGCGCGGCGAAGAGCGAGGCTTCGGCCGGCGTCTCCCACGGCTCCGAGACCTCCCACGCCTCGGCCCCCGCGCGCTTCCAGCGCCGCCAGCCGCAGGCGGACAAGACCTCGCCGCCGCCCCCTCCTCCGCCGCCGCCATCCCCGCCGCCTCCGGGCAGACGACGCCGGCGCACCGGACTGTGGATCACCGCCGTGGAGGCCCGGCGGCGCCGGCGCAGCATCTCCACCCGCAGCTCGACCAGGCCCTCGGCCTCGGGCCCCAAGATCCGGGCGCTCACCCCCGGGGGCAACGGATAAAGCTCCCGCCGGAACCGCGCGGCATGCCCGAAGGCGGCGGGGCAGATCACCTGCGCCCGATCGCCAGGGCCCCAGCCGGGTCCCAGAACCTCCGCCAGCGCTTCGCGCGAGGCCTTCCAGGCGGGTCTCACCCGGCCCGTGACCTTCAGCGCCGCCAGCTTCGCCTCCGCCGCCCGGCGGCGCGGCGCGCTCTCGAACGCCCACAGCTCCACCGTTCCGCCGGGGCCGGCCAGATCCGCCAGACGCACCGCCTCCGCCTC
>JBCCPD010000586.1:0-1795 GCA_039025075.1 Pseudomonadota bacterium
AGCGGCTCGGCCCCCTGGCAGATCAGGTCGTTGACGCACATGGCGACCAGGTCCTGGCCGAGGCCGCGCAGGCGGCCGGTTTCGAGGCCGAGGCGCAGCTTGGTGCCGATGCCGTCGGTGGCGGCGACGAGGAGGGGGTCGGAGAAGCCCGCGGCCTTGAGGTCGAACAAAGCGCCGAAGCCGCCGAGGCCGCCCATGACGCCGGGGCGGCCGGTGGCGGCGGCGGCGGGGCGGATGCGGTCCACCAGAGCCTCGCCCGCGTCGATGTCGACGCCGGCGTCGCGATAGGTGAGGCCGTTCTTCGGCGGGGCGGGGTCTGACATGGGGCGGCGGCTTTTGGCGCTGAGGTGGCGGCGGAGCGGTGGTAGCGGCGCGGCGCGGCCGAGGGAAGGGGGCGCGGGCGGCCGCCGAGGGGCGCCGGCGGCGGCCGGGCGCGCTTGACCGCGGCGAGGCGGCGGCGCCAGATGCGCGCGCCGGCCCCGTAGCTCAACTGGATAGAGCGCCGGACTTCTAATCCGACGGCTGCAGGTTCGAGTCCTGCCGGGGTCGCCAACGGTTTGCCAACCATTTGCCCTGCCTTCATTTTTCGGCTCGATTTGGAACTTGATCCGGAAAGTTGGAACTTTTCGTTCCTGTTCCGTCTCTGGAGAGCACTCGGCGGCGGTCGTAGCCGCGGGTGTATCGCTCGATCTCTTTGAGGCTCTGGTGGCCGGTCCAGGCCCCGACTTGGTGCGAGGTCGCCCCCGCGTAGGCCAGCGCCAACGAGCGCGTCTTGCGCAGCCCGTGGGCCGTGCGGTCCTCCAGTCCGGCGGCGCGCGCGGTCGCGGCGAACCAGCCGGAGACAGCCTTGGCCGAACGCGCCGCCCCGGCCTTCGTCGGGAGGAACACCAGGTCCCGGCGGGGCCTCGCCTCAAGCGCCGCGTGAAGCGCATCGAGGTCCGCTTGCATCCCGCAAGCGAAGTCAGGAAGCTGACGTTTGAACGGCACCAGAGCGGGACCGCGAGCCTTCGACTGGGAGAGGTTCAACCAGCCCTCATCGTCGACGTGCTGCTCTCCAAGGCGAGAGGCGTCGCCGATCCGGGCGCCGGTCCAGTGCACCAGCTCGAAGGCGAGTCGCTGGGGGGTGTCGAGGGGCCAGTGAGCTCGGAAGGCTTCGACGTCCTCGGCGCTCCATGGGACGTGCCCGTCGCTCTTGGGCGTCCGGCATTTGCGGATACCCTCGGAAGGATCGGCGTCGATCAGGCACGCCTCGACCGCCCATGCGAGGAAGCCGCGCCAGGCCTTGAGCCGGTTGTTGGCGACGTGCCCGGCGGACGCGTCCAGATCCTTGCGGACGTGCCGCTCGGCCAGATCCTTGAAGAGGCCGTGGCCGAAGCTCTCCGAGACTCGATCAAGGATGCGCCCGCGCTGCGCCCGCGTGGTAGCGGCGAGGGCGAGGAAGCGGTCGGACGCCTTGTAGGCCACGATGGCCGCGGCGAGCGTGCGGGTGCGGATCGGCCGGCGCGGCGTGACGCCAGCGGCTTCGGCATAGGCGGCGAGAAAGCGCGGATCGTCGGGCGGTGCGTCGGGCATGGCGATGCCCGTCCGGCCCTTGGGGCGGTAGTAGTAGCGCGTGTTCCCGCTCGGGAAGCGTCCCGACGGGTTCAGGTGTTTAAGCCTTACCGGATGCCGAATGCCGCGTCGCACGAGTTGCCCTCCGTCTCGCCGCCGACGGGCGGCAGGGAGGCCAGCGCGGCTTCCAGGTCCGCGCTGAGCCACACCTTGATCCGGTCGCCCACAAGGCGCGGCTGAGGCA
>JBCCPD010000587.1:0-1775 GCA_039025075.1 Pseudomonadota bacterium
GCGTCCGCCGCCGCCTGCAACGCCTCCGCCCGCCGGGCGCTCAGCGCCAGCCGCGCGCCCTCCGCCGCGAACAGCGAAGCCGCCGCGCGGCCGATCCCCGCGCTCGCCCCGGTCAGCAGCACGCGCCGCCCGCTCAGCTTCAGGTCCATGATCCGATCCTCCCGTCGAGCGCGCCGTTCCGCGGACGCCGCGCCCTCCTGCCGGGAAAGTGTTTCCCGTTGCAACCATCGTCTGGGGGGCGCCCTTCCATAGGCGGATGACGGGGCGGAATCGCGCTGCTAACGTCCGATTCGAACTCGACGCCCCCCCAGACGCGCAAGGCCTTCGACCCGAACCGACATGAGCCACCACCAGGGCCGGATCGCCCCCCAATTCTTCGTCACCGCCCCCCAGCCCTGCCCCTATCTCGAAGGGCGGGCGGAACGGAAGCTGTTCACCACCCTGCGCAACCCCGACGCCTCGGCCGTCAACGACTTTCTCAGCCTGCGCGGCTTCCGCCGCAGCCAGGGGGTCGTCTACCGCCCGTCCTGCACCGGCTGTCAGGCCTGCCTGAGCACCCGCATCCCGGTGGAGACGTTCGCGCCCGGCCGCGCCCACCGCAAGGTGCTCTCCCGCAACGCCGACGTGACGCGCACCGCCAGCCCGGCCCAGGCGACCGACGACCAGTACGACCTCTTCCGCCGCTATCTCGACCATCGCCACGCCGACGGCGGCATGGCCGAAATGGACGCCTTCGAATTCGCCGCGATGATCGAGGAGACGCCGGTCGGCACCCGCGTCGTCGAATACCGCCGCCCGCCCGACCCGGCGCTGGACGAGGACGAGGCGCCCCTGATCGGGGCCTGCCTGACCGACGTGCTCGGCGACGGCCTGTCGATGGTCTACTCCTTCTTCGACCCGCTGGAGGATCGCCGCTCCCTCGGCACCTACATGATCCTCGATCATCTGGAGATCGCGCGTCAGGCCGATCTGCCCTTCGTCTATCTCGGCTACTGGGTCCCCGGCTCTCCCAAGATGGACTACAAGGCCAAGTTCCGGCCGTTCGAGATCTATCAGGGCGAGGCCTGGGCGCGGGTCGACGATCCCGACGCGGTCGTCGTGGACGATCACCCCCTCTCCGTCGATCCCATCGCCGAGCAGGTCGCCAAGCTGATGAACGGCTGAGCGGCCGGCGGCCGAGGCGGGGTTTTCGCGCGCGGCCGAGTCGGACGAGGCGTCGACGCGAAGCATCGATCTCTTAGAAACCGGCGACGCACGACCCGGGCTGTTCGGCTTTCGCGCGCCCCGCACAGACCCAGCAGACGGATGCGGGCGGCGGACGCCCTCGACCCGACCCGCGCCTGCGTCGCGACGTCCCTTGCGTCCGCCCCCCCCGACGCGCGACACGCCGCGCGACATCGAAAAGGGGTTGCGGCCATGTCCGAATACAGGCTCAACGATCTGCCGGACTGGCGCTATCTCCTGCGCGAGTTCTACGAGTTCTACCGCTACCTCTCCTCCGGCGGGTCGGAGAAGATCCGCGGCCACCAGCGCACCGTGCGCGAGGCGATCTCCCGCACGATGAAGGAGAACGCGCCCCTGCGCTTCCGCACGCCCGAGACCAAGCCGGTGACCTCCCACCTGCAACGCGCGCTCGACGAGGGCCTGCAGGAGCGTCACGCCCCGGTCATCCGCGCCATCGAGGCCGTGCGCGAGTCGCTCGACTGGCAATACGGCTATGAGAAGGTGCCCCGCGGCCTCGATGCGAAATACGCCTATGCGGAGATCGCCGGCCC
>JBCCPD010000588.1:0-1766 GCA_039025075.1 Pseudomonadota bacterium
CGACGGCCATGGCGTTGACGAGGGGGTTGCCGTTGAAGGCGGGGTGGAAGCGGGTTTCGCCGCCGACGGTGGGGAAGCCGAAGTCGATGCCGTAGCTGCCGATGCCGTCGACCACGCCTTGCAGGAGGCGGGGGGTGAGGGGGTGGTCGGGGGCGCCGAAGCTGAGGGCGTTGAGGGCGGCCATGGGGCGGGCGCCCATGGTGAAGACGTCGCGCAGGATGCCGCCGACGCCGGTGGCGGCGCCCTGGCGGGGCTCGATGAAGCTGGGGTGGTTGTGGGACTCCATCTTGAAGACGGCGGCGAGGCCGTCTCCGATGTCTATGACGCCGGCGTTCTCGCCGGGGCCGCAGATGACCTGCGGGCCGGTGGTGGGGAGTTTTTTGAGGTGGATCTTGGAGGATTTGTAGGAGCAGTGCTCGTTCCACATGGCCGAGGCGATGCCGAGCTCGGTGTAGGTGGGGGTGCGGCCGAGGAGGTCGAGTAGGCGTCGGTATTCGTCGGGGGTGAGGCCGTGATCGGCGGCGAGGGCTTGGGTGACTTCCGGCTCGGGGGGGAGGGCGGGCGCGGCGTGGGAGGGGGCGGACATGGCGGCCTCGCGATGGGGTCGGGCGAGGTCGGTTTAGACCAGCCGCCGCGAGGCTGAAAGGTGGCGAGCGCGGCGCAGGGCGCGCTGCCGAGGACGGCTGGATCGTGCCGATGGTGTTGACGAACTCCATGCGGCGGCGCGGCGCCGAAGGCGCTCGGAACGGTCGATGAGGCCCCTCAGGCTGGGGCTGGGAGCGTCATGGCGAGCTTGCGGAGCTCCTGCACGGTGGCGGCCATCAGGACCTCGTCCTTCGCGCCGCTCGGTCCTCTCAGGCGCGGTCGGACGAGCCCGAGGATGCGCTTGAGGTGCGCGAAGAGCATCTCGACCTTCTTCCTCGCGCAGGCCGAGGCGATGCAGGCGTCGCTCGAGGTGATCTCCCGCGCAAGATCCCGCGCGCCTTCATGGATCGATCGGCTGACGTTGCGCTGCGGGGTTTTCGGACAGCACCGCGGCTTGAGCGGGCAGGCCGTGCAGTCGGCCTTGGACGCGCGATACCGAGTGAAGCCGACCGCCTTGGCCGCCGGGCGGATCGTCTGGAAGGCGCGGCGTTTGGGAAGCAGCCGCTTTCCGCCGGGGCGGCCGTAGCCGTCGTTCTCGGGATCGTAGGCGAAGTCCTCGCGATAGAACGCGCCGTCCTTGCGCTGCGACGTGTCCCCTCTCGGGATTTGCGAGCTAACCCCTGCCGAACAGCGGATGACCGGGATGTGCGGCTCGATCCCCTCGCTCTCAACAAGCCGGCCGAGCGTCTCGGCCGAGCCGCAGGTGGTGTCGGCGACCCGCTTCTCCGGGGAGAGGCCGAACCGCTTTCGGGTCCGTTCGATAATGTCCATCGCCGCGCCCGCTTCGGCCTGGCGGATCGGCGCGGTGGCCTCCACGTCCACGATGACCGCGTGCTCGAGGTCGACCAGGTCGTTGGTGGAGCAGGCGTGGAAGGGCCGGTCGCCGTTGGCGGCGGTGAACCGGGCGGCCGGATCCGACGGCGACGGCGCCTTGGGCTGACCCGGCGTCGCGGCGCCGAACGCGGCGTCCTCGAGCGTGTCCAAGCATGCGTTCGTCGCCCGCTGAACCCGCTCCCGAGCCCAGTCCTTCGGCTCGATCTTTTCGAACCGGCAGGCGTCGGCCGAGATCAGCGAGGCGTCCACGCCGAAGCCGTCGCCGCCGACCAAGCCCTCGGCGATGC
>JBCCPD010000589.1:0-1751 GCA_039025075.1 Pseudomonadota bacterium
CGTTCCCAACGCTGGGATTTTTCTTTGAACCGCATGGCCCCCTCTCGCGACCAACCCTCGGCACATGCCGAGACGGTCGAGATCCAAGGGAAGCGCCATGTTCGATGCCGACGCCTACGACGCCCACTACGCCCCCGCCCGCAACGCCGTGATCGCGGACGGCCCTGCGCCGGGCGCCGACCACGCGCTCGCCCCGCTCGCCAAGCTCTCCGACTACCCCGGCCTGCCGAGCCTCCGCCGGATCATGCGCGCCTGGACGACCCCGGGCTGCTCATTCTGGGGGGCGGAGGCCTATCGCCGGCCGATCGTCGAATGGAAGGCGCCGATGGGCCCGCGGATCGTCGTCCTCAGCGATCCCGCCATGATCCGCCGCCTGCTCGACGACCACGCCCACGACGTCGACAAGCACGAGACCTTCCGCGCGATGGCGCAGGTCACCCTGCGCGACGGCATCGTGCTGTCGGAGGGCGAGCAATGGCGCCGGCTCCGCGGCGTCGCCGGACGCCGCCTCTCCCCGCGCTGCGTCGCCGGCGCCGCGGAACGGGTGCGGACCCTCGGCGGCGGTCTCGCCGACGGCATCGACTTCCGCGGCGTCGAGAACGTCGACTTCGTGCGGGAGGCGGCGCGCTACGCCTCGACCGTCGTAGACGACCTCCTGTTCCGCTCCACCTCGCCCCAGGATTTCGACGAGACCTACGAGATCTTCCGCGGCTTCGACCACGGCGGCTACAGCCTTTCCGCGACGAGCTTCCTCATGGGCCTCCTGCGGCCCTCCGCCGGCGCCCGCCAAGGCGCCGAGACCCTGCGCCGGTCCGAGCGCCTGCGGGAGATCTACGGCGCCCAGGTCGCGGCCTGCCGCGAGCGCCGCCGCGAGGGGGAGGCGCCGCAGACCCTCATGGACGACCTGCTCGCGGCGGAAGACATGACCGACGACCAGATCGTCTCCCTGGTGCTGGAGCTGCAATACGGCGGCAGCCACGCCGCCGGCGCCGCGCTGTCCTTCCTCTGGTACGTCCTGCTGGCCCGCCCGGACATCGCGCAGCGGCTGCGGGACGATCTCGCGATGAACGCCGGCGAGGGCGATCCGCCCCTGGTCGAGGCGGTCATCAACGAAACCCTGCGCCTGTTCCCCCGCGCGCCCATCATCAACCGCACGCCGAAGCGGCCGCTCGACCTCGGCGGGGTGCGGATCAAGCCCGGCGACTTCGTCATCGTCTCGCCTTGGGTCGTGCATCGGCATGAGCGCCTGTGGGACCGGCCGAACCAATTCGACCCCTCGCGCTTCCTGACCGCCGAGGGCGGCCGCCCCCCGCGCGACCGCTTCATCCCCTTCGGCGTCGGCGCCCGAGGCTGCCTGTCGGAGCATTTGTCCCGCGCGCTCATGACCAGCGGTCTCAAGCACTTCCTTTCGCTCGGCCCGCTGCGCCTGCGCGACCCCTCCAAGGTCGGCCTGCACCTGACCGGCTCGACCCTCTCGCTGACCCCCGCGCTGCGGGCGGAGCGGGCCTGAGCGCCCGCCGGCCTCAGCCGGGCAGGGCGGCGAGGACCGCGTCCACCTCCTCGTCCCACGTGGCCCAGTTGCAGACCATGCGGCTCGGCAGCACCTCGTCGTCCGGACCCTCCGTCCACGGGCCGGGCGGCGAGGGATAGTGCTTTACGCCGGCCTCAGCGAGGGTCCGGTGCGTCGCGCGGGTCATGGACGGAAACACCATGTTCGCGTCCACCGGATGCGGCAGCTCCGCGACGCCCGA
>JBCCPD010000590.1:0-1713 GCA_039025075.1 Pseudomonadota bacterium
CAGCCAGGCGTCGAACAGCGCCCGGCCCGTCAGGTCCGCCAGGATGCCGGTCTCGACCTCCCGCAGGTTCCCGGACACGAGGCCCTTCGACACCGCCTCCGCCAGCTCGGCGAACCGCTCCGGCTCGGTCAGGGCCAGGTCGACGCCGCGGGTCCAGAACCGCAGATGGGCGATCACGTCGTTGATCGTCCAGCCCTTGAACTGGGTGGCGAGCGCCCAGCGCGACTCCTCCAGATCCTCCAGCAGGGCGGCGAGCGCCTCCGTCTCCTCCAGGAAGTCCTGGGCCTGCTCCAGGCTCATGCGCGCTCCTCCTCCTCGATCTCCAGCAGCAGATCCCCGACGGCGACCTGAGCCCCCGGGGCGGCCGCCACCCGCGCCACCCTCCCGGCGACGGGGGCCGTCAGCCGGTGCTGCATCTTCATCGCCTCGAGCACCGCCACGGGCGCGCCCTTGGCGACCGCGTCCCCCTCGGCCACGTCGAGCGCCGTCAGACGTCCATGCATCGGCGCCGTCAGCCGCCCGCCGGCCGTCTCCTCCGCCGCGGCGGCTCCCGGAACGACCCTCGAAAACCCCAGCTGCCTGGGCCCGAAGGCGAGATCGAGCCCGTCCTTGCGCCGAAAGAACACCACCTCCCGCCGCTTGCCGTCCACGCGCAGCCGGGCGGCGCCGTCCTCCAGGGCCTCGATCCGCACCTCGGTCTCGCCCTCCATCGTCACCCGCCAGAGGTCCGCCCCCTCGGCCCGCGCCGAGGCCTCCCAGACCTGCTCGCCCGCGCGAAGCGACACCCGCGCCGCGTGCCCCCCGTCGCTGGCCCAGCCCAAAAGCCCGGGCGAGACCCGCACCGCCGCCGCCAACGCCTCCGCCTGGGCGCCCGCGAGCCAAAGCGCCGCGGCGACCGCCGCCTCCGTCTCGGTCGGCGCCGCCTCGACCGGCGCGTCGAACGTCCGCTCCAGCCAGAGCGTCGAGACGCCTCCCAAGGCGAACTCCGGATGCGCCAGCGCCTCCGTCAAAAAAGCCGCGTTGGTCCGAGGCCCCACGACCGCCGCCCGCCTCAACGCCGCCGAGAGCCGAGCGAGGGCCTCCTCCCGCGTCGCGCCATGGGCGATCACCTTCGCCAGCAGCGAGTCGTAGACCGCCGGAACCTCGCCGCCCTCGCCATAACCGGCATCGACCCGCAGCCCTTCGCCCTCCGGCATCCGCCAGCGCCGGATCGGCCCGGCCGAGGGCAGGAACCCGGCCGCGGGGTCCTCCGCGCAGAGCCGCGCCTCGACGGCATGGCCGCTCAGACGCACGTCCTCCTGCCGCAACCCCAAAGGCCGCCCCTGCGCCGCCCGCAGCTGCAGCGCCACCAGGTCGCGCCCGGTCACCGCCTCCGTCACCGGATGCTCCACCTGCAACCGAGCGTTCATTTCGAGGAAAAAGACCTCGCCCGCAGGCGACACCAGGAACTCCGCCGTCCCCGCGTTCGCATAGCCGCCGGCGACCGCCAGCCGCCGCGCCGCCTCCGCCAAAGCCTCCCGCGTCGCCTCGGAAAGCCCCGGCGCCGGCGCTTCCTCCAGCACCTTCTGGCGGCGGCGCTGGACCGAGCAATCCCGCTCGCCCAGCGTCAGAACCGTGCCGTGGGCGTCGGCGAGCACCTGCACCTCCACGTGCAGCGCGTCATCCAGAGCCCGCTCCAGGATCAGAGCGTCGTCGCCGAAGGCGGCCCGCGCC
>JBCCPD010000591.1:0-1699 GCA_039025075.1 Pseudomonadota bacterium
CCGCGGATCTGTCGGACCCCGCCCAGGCGGCGGGGCTGGGCGCGCGGGCGGCCGAGGCGCTGGGCGGGCCGGTGGAGGTGCTGGTGAACAACGCCGGAGCCTCCGCCCCTATGGAGGATCGGTGGGACGAGGCGGATTGGGAGCGCTGGCGCAGGATCAACTTCGATGCGGCGCGGCTGGTGACCTCGGGCGTCGCGACGGGGATGGAGGCGGCGGGCTGGGGGCGCATCGTCAACGTCACCGGGGCCATGACCGCGCCGAGCATGAACGCCGCGACCCCGGCCAAGGCGGCGCTGCAGTCTTGGTCGAGGACCCTGGCGATGGAGCTGGCGCCGCGGGGCGTGACGGTGAACGCGGTGGCGCCCGGCCGCATCTCCACCGAGCAGATCAACGAACGGCTGCATCCGACCGCGGAGAGCCGGCAGGCTTTCATCGACCGCTTCGTGCCGGCGGGGCGGTTCGGCGAGCCTGAGGAGCTGGCGGTGATGATCGTCTGGCTGTGCTCGCCTCTGGCCGGCTACGTCAACGGCGCGGCGATCCCGGTGGATGGGGCGATGATCCGGGTGAGCTGAGGCGCAGGCCGTCTGCGCGACGGCGAAAAGCGAAGCGGCCGCCCAGGGGGGGCGGCCGCGGCCGTTTTCGAAGGCGCTCCGGTTCAGGCCGGGGCGGGGGCGCCGGGCAGGTCGCCCGAAGGGCCGGCCTGGGTCGGCGCCGGGCCGGGCTGAGGCCCTGGGGTCGGCGCCGGGGCCCCGCCGCCGCGGCGACGCTCGTCCATGAACTGGGTGAACTCGGCCTGATCCTTGGCCTCCCGCAGGCGGACGAGGAAGGTCTCGAAGGCCTCGCGCTCGTCTTCGAGGCGGCGCAGCGTCTCCTCCCGATAGGCGTCGAAGGCGCTGTTGCCGGTGGGCGCGTAGGCCGACTGGCGGTTCCAGCGATGCTTGCGGCGGGAGTTGCAGCCTTTGCCCATGCGTCCGCTCCAGATCATGAAGAAGAGAAGCGCCAGGCCCAGCGGCCAGGCGAAGATGAAGCCGAGGACCATGGCGCCTATCCAGCCGGGCTTGCCCCAGCCGTCCAGCGTCGCCTCGCCTCGTTTGAGAAGGTCCGTGATCTTGTCCATCGCTTTCGTGATCCTCGCTTCGGGATGTGAATGTAATTCACATTTACATAGATGGGCGGAGGGGGCGGGGCGGTCAAGCCCTGTGGTGGGTTTCTTACGCAGGGGCGCAGGGGGTCCGTCGGGGCGGCGCCGCGTCAGCGGTCTTCGGGGATGAGGCCGAGGCCGCGCAGATAGACCATCGTGCCGCTTTCCAGCAGGTCCTCGGGGCTGATCGAGGCGCGCTGGCCGGAGGTCTGGCGGGCGAAAAGCTCCACCACGCCGTGGCTCATGGCCCAGACATGGTAAGTCATCATCTGCACGGGGGGGCGTTTTTCGGGCGGCAGCTGGTCCGCCAGGCGCTGGGCCGCGGCGCGCAGGACCCCCATGGCGCGGTCCGAGGCGGCCTGGAGCGCGGGGTCCTGGGCCGCCGGCACGCCGCTTTCGAACATGGAGACGTAGTAGCCCGGCTCCTTCGCGGCGAAGGCGAGGTAGGCGCGGCCGACCCGTTCGAAGGCGGCGAGGGGGGAAGGGGCGCCGCCGGCCCAGGCATGCTCCAGCAGATCGGCGAAGAGATCGAAGCCGCGCAGCGCCAGTTCGGCGATC
>JBCCPD010000592.1:0-1691 GCA_039025075.1 Pseudomonadota bacterium
GCGTCCTATCTGCCCGAGCCGCTCGAGGAATGGTTCCTCGCCGACCACTCCTCGCGCGACTGGATCGGCGTGGCCATGGTCCGCTACGACGAGCTGGTCGAGATCTGGCCCGAAGGATCCTGCGACCCGGTCGAGGAGGGCCTCGCCAAGTTCGAGGCCGCCCAGGCGGCGAGCCCCGCCGCCGAACGCATCTCCCGCTGAGTCGTTCGCGGCCGGCGTGGACGATGCCGCCGAGGGCCAAGCCTCATCGACGGGACTCCGCTCGGTTGGGTTTCGCGAGTCCATCGCCCTGCGGGATCGGAGAGATGGACCGGCACGCAAGACTTGCCTTAGCGACGCGCCGTTCACGCGGATCCAGCCGCATCTTGCCGCCGACGCCGGCTTCGTGGCTCGCGTCGGTGGCCGCAGGGTGATCTCGCGCGTCGTCCACGTCTCGATCAGCGGCTGCCGCCGGTCCGACGCGACGGAGCGCTCCGGCGCCGCTCCAGACGCTGTCCAACCGGCTGGGTCCGGTGGGCGAAGCAGGGCGTGCGGCGGAGGGCGTTCGAGGCCCTCGCCGCCGCCGGCGGCCCGCCGGCGGAGCGGATGCCGGACGGCGCTTCGGCCAAGGCGCACGGGTCGGCGGCAGGCCGAGCGGAGGGGATGAGCATCTGATCCGGTGCGACATATCCCCACGACCCGGGAGCCGCCGCCAGCGCCATAGGGCGGTCTCGCCCCTTTCGCCCCTCACGGCGAGTTCCAGCGTTCGCCTGCCGGGCAGCGGGCGGTCCGACGACCAAACCGCAGGGCGTCGCGGACCCGCGGGGGCGGCGGCCTAGGTGTTTGATCCCAGGTTTTGAGGGTGTGATCCTGTCCATGGACCGCAGGGAAGCGCTATGGGCCAGGTTCGCCACGGCAGCGCCACGACCACGCACGCGATCCGAGCTGCGATGCAGCGATCGCAAGCTTCGGCCGCGGAGCTGCGCACCGGCGAGGGCGGGCTCTATCTGCGGGTGGCCATCGACCGCGGCGGCAAGGTCGCCGTCGCCCGTCTATTCGCCTAGGCCGGAAAGCTCTCCGCGCCGCAATGCCTCAGGGATCTGATCGAGCCCGCGCCCGGCCGAACCCGCACCGTGCTCGCCGACACCAGCGTGCAGGTCACCAGCCGCCGGCGGGACGTGCCCGCCCTCGCCCGCATCTTCGGTCGCGTCTGCCGCGGGCACGACATCGAACACCGGCCGACCAAGGCGAAGCACCTTTGGACCAACGGCCCCCCTCTCGGCGAGTTCCAGCGTTCGCCTGCCGGGCAGGCGGGACGAACGAATGAACCGCACGATCAAGGACGCCACGGTCCGCCGATGCTGCGACGACGACCACGATCGGCTCCGGCGCCGGCTCTCGGACGTCCTCGCGGCCTGCAACGTCTCCCGGAGACTTGAGACGCTCGGCGGGCTCGCCCCCTGCGAGCTCATCTGCGAGGCATGGACATCCGAGCCGGCGAGAGTCAGGCGCGATCCCATCCATCGAATGCCGGGGCTGAACACCTAGGACGACGCGCCCGACCTGCGCGGCGACGCCCCCCCGCTCGCGGCCTCATCGACCGGCCGCCCGCGACGGCGACCTTTCCGGCGGACCGGCGCCCGCGATCCCGAACGCCCCGCATCGCAAACGCCTGCATCCGTTCGATCGAGAGGCAGATGCCCGCCGCAACC
>JBCCPD010000593.1:0-1672 GCA_039025075.1 Pseudomonadota bacterium
CCAACGCTATAATTCTAGGAGCGGGACCTGACTATTGTCACCGCCACCCGGCCATCAAAGTTGGGGACTGGGGCGGTTAGTTTATTGAGCATATCGCCGGGTTTCTGCCCTACGAAGAGGACATCGGCCAGGCCCACCTGCCGCGCCTGCAGATCATCGGCGCCTCGGGCACCGTGACGACGCTGGGCTCCCTGCGCCTGGGCCTGCCGCGCTATGACCGCGCGCGCGTCGACGGCATGTGGCTGGAGCGCGAGGCGGCCGAGCGCCTGACCGGGGAGCTTCTGGCCCTCGGTCCCGCCGGCCGCCGCACCCATCCCGGCCTCGGGCCCGACCGGGCGGAGCTGATCATCGCCGGCGCCGCGATCCTGACCACCATCCTGCGCCTCTGGCCGGCCGAGCGCATCCGCGTCGCCGACCGCGGCCTGCGCGAGGGGATGCTGCACTCGCTGATGTGGTCCGAACGCGCCGCCGCCCCTCGGCCCGGCCGCGCCTGAGGTCTTCGGCCATGGCGCGACCTCCCAAGGGCCCGCGCAAGCCGGGGGGCGGCAAATCCGGCGGCGCCAAGCCTGTCGGCGCCGGGTCCGGCGCGAAGCGCAAGCCGGCCGGGCGTCCGGGCTCGGCCTCGGGCGGCGACGGCCGCGGCGCGCGGGAGCTGCGGGTGAGGGTGAAGACCGCCAAAGGGCGCAAGCTCTCCTCGACCCTCTGGCTCGACCGGCAACTGAACGACCCCTTCGTGCAGCGCGCCCAACGCGAGGGTTTTCGTGGTCGCGCCGCCTTCAAGCTCGAAGGGATCGACGACAAGCACCCGTTTCTTCGCCCCGGCCTGTCCGTGGTCGATCTCGGCTGCGCCCCCGGCGGCTGGCTGCAGATCTGCGTCGACCGGATCAACGCCCTGGGCCAGCGCCGGGGCAAGCCCCAGGGCCGCCTGCTGGGCGTCGACATCCAGGAGGTCGAGCCCCTGCCCGGCGCCGACCTCATGGTCCTCGATTTCTTGGAGGACGGGGCCGACGACGCGGTGAAGGCCGCCCTCGACGGCCCCGCCGACGCGGTTCTCTCGGACATGGCCGCCGCCTCGTCCGGCCACCGCGCCACCGACCACCTGCGCATCATGGCCCTGGCCGAGGCCGCCGCCCATTTCGCCGCCGAGGTGCTGTCCCCGGGCGGCACGTTCCTGGCCAAGACCCTGCAAGGCGGCTCCGACCGAGACCTCCTGACCTTCTTGAAGACCAACTGGCGGGAGGTCCGGCACATCAAGCCCCCGGCCTCGCGCAAGGACTCGGCGGAGATGTTCGTCCTCGCCACCGGCTTCCGCGGCGAAGGCTGAGGGGGGTCTCGCCTCGGGGGCATCGAGCCCCGTCGGCTCGCGCGCTTCGCGCGGGCGCCCAGGATGGCAGGCCTTTGTTCGGGATGGTGGGAAGATCGCCGTTTGCTGGGGAAGGCCCGCAGGGGGCCTTGGTCGAGCGTCCGCCGAGTCGCCCTCCGGCGTTCAACGCCAAGTCTGGCGGGGCCTCAAGGCCGAGCCCCTTCGGCGTCGCTCCGCTGCGCTGCGCGAGCCTTGACCCGCGTGACGACTCGGCTCGCGCTGCCTTCCGATCGACGCTTGGGACCGTAGCGCGGGTTTCAACCCGCCACGGTCAACCTCTCCGAAACCCAAGTCCGACGCTGTGCGCAC
>JBCCPD010000594.1:0-1656 GCA_039025075.1 Pseudomonadota bacterium
CACGCCCGATCCGTAGTCCCGGTCGAACCCCGTCTCCAATTTCAGCACCTTCGTGCCCGGATTGCGCGCCTTCCACTCCCCCCAAGGCGCTATCACCACGGGCCTTTGCGGCAGAACGATCCCGGAACCGCGCAGCTCTCCGGACACCGGCTCGCCGGTGAACTGGTTCCACAGGCTCTCCGTCCGCCGGTCGTACATCAGCTTGTTGGACCGGTAGAGGAAGCCCGACGTGCCGATGATCAGCGCCCGATCGAAGCGGTCGAGCTTGGTTTCGAAGAGGATTCCCGCGCCGCAGAGCGTGCAATAGGCCAGCGCCACCGGCACGCCGCCGATCACCTCGTTGAACATCTCGTGCCAGCCCATGATCCGCAGCGGATAGGCGCGCACGTCGCCATTGATCTCCACCCCGAAAACGAGGTCGTCGTCGCGCAGATAGCCGGCCTCGGCGGCCGGAACGTGCGCCGGAAAGTCCAGCGAGGGGATGCCGTCGCGCCGCACGCCGCCCCAGGCGACCTCCTCGAAGCGGATGTCCATGGCCCCGTCGGCGATGAATTCGGGCTTCAGGAACGGCCGCCAGCGCTCGTCGATCGACATGAAAAGCGTGCGCTTGAACTCGAAATAGGCCGGATGCGAGGCGATTTCGGGCGATCCTTCCTGCCAAAGCATCCAATCGGCCCAGCCGTCGCCGGGCGAAACGCCGGTCACCCGCTCCAGCAACGCCACGATCTCGCTGCGCGGATAGCGCGAAAACCGCAGCGCCAGGATCAGACCTGAGGCCAGATCGGTCCCGCCGCGCTCCTGCAGGTAGGAGATCGCGCCCGGAATGTCGGTCGACGTGCCATAGAGGAACGTCTGAAAGGCGCGCAGAACCGCCTCGTAATCCTCCGGCCGCTCCGGCGCGGCGCGCAAAAGGGCGGGGGTCAGGCCGGCGGCCGCGGCGGCGGCGATCGCGGCGCGCCGCGTGAGGGGGCGGTTCATAGGGCGCTCCTTGCTGATGCGGGGCGACGTTAGCTTTCGGATGCCGGAAACGGTCTCCAATTCCTCGTGACCATCCGTGAGGCGCGGGCTCAGCGCAGACGGAAGGCGATGGCGGCCGAGAAGCCGAGGCGCCGGCCAGCCAGCTCGGCTGGAGGCGGCGGCAGGGGCGAGGCCCGCTCGGCGAGGGCCAGGATCTCAGCGTCGAGGGCGGCGTGGCCGGTGCTCACGGTCAGTCGCGGCCGCAGGATCGCGCCGTCGGGGCCGATCTCGAACGCGAGCTCGCCGACGCCCTCGCGCCGCCGGGCGCGGGCGCGGGGCGGGTAGCGCTTGGCGCGGTCGAGCAGGGACCGGATCAGGGCTTCGTAGCTGCGCCGCGCCGCGTCGGCGCCCCCGCGGGCGGCGCCGTCGGCGGAGGCCTCCGGCCGGCCGGACCCTGCCGAGGCGACGGCGCTCCGGGCGTCAGGTCCGGTCGTCTCGGGGCGCGCCTGCGCCGGACGAGGCGCCTGAGGCCCGGCTCGGCGGGGCGCCGCGGCCGGCGGTCGCGGCGACGATGGGGCGGCCGTCGCCGTCCTGGGCGGCGGCGATCGCGGGCGACGCGCCGGCAGAGGCATCGCCGTTTCCAATGTATTTTCAGAGACTTGTGGCGGCGTCGCGACGACCGTGGCCGGCGGCGTCGCG
>JBCCPD010000595.1:0-1654 GCA_039025075.1 Pseudomonadota bacterium
CGGGCGGCGACGCGGGTCCATGCTGCGGAGGTCTGCGGCCAGCCGCGGCGGCCGCGGCGAAGGGCCGTTCGGACGGGGCGGCGACGCGCAGCCGGCCGCGCCGTCCACGCGCCCTACTCGGCCGTCAGCTGGGCGACGGCGCCCGTCCAGTCCTCGAGGTGATAGACATGGGTGATCAGACCGCCCTCCAGCGTGAGGATGTCGATGGACATGATCTCAAAGCTCTTGCCCGTCGCGGGGTCCACGCCGAAGAACGGCCCGACGGGCGTGCCCCGCGCCGTGCCTCTCACCACGAACCGGCCGTCGAGCTCGATGACCTCCTCGGGCGTCCATGTCAGATCGGGCACGACCTGCCCCAGATAAGCGACGGTGTTGAGCATGCCCTGCGCGCCTTCTCCGCCCGGCGGCGTCGGGACGGAAACGACGTCGGCGGCGAACAGCTCATAGTAGCGCGCCTCCGTCGTCTCGGCCGGGGCTGTGAGGATCTCTTCGTAGAACGCGCGTACCGTGGCCAGGTCGTCGGCGACGGCCGGGGCCGCCGCGGCCCCGATCGCGAGGGCGGCGGAGAGAAGGGTCTTCTTCATGGCTTGGGCTCCTTTCCCGCCGGGGCGGGCTTGTGCTTGAGCATTAACGTACTCAGTGGTACGGATATGGCTGCAGCGCGTCAATAATTAAATACCAACCGGTCCGAAAATATGAGCGACCCCCCCAAACCCCGCCGCGGCCGGCCGCGCACCCTCGATGCGGACAAGGTCCTGGACGCCGCCGTCGACGCCTATCGGCGCAGCGATCCCGCCGACGTCTCGGTCAACGCCGTCTGCGCGCTCGCCGGCGTTTCGAAACCCGCGCTCTATCGCGAATTCGTCAGCGAGGACGGACTGATGCGCGCCGCGCTCGACCGCTATGCCGAACAGGTGCTGAGCGACATCTTCCGCATCCTGGACGAGAGCGCGCCGCTGGCCCCGACGCTGGAGGCCCTCGTCCGGTTCGCGAGCGAGGACCCGCGGATGGAAACCGGGTGCCTCTTCTACAAGATGCGCGCGGGCAAGCATCGCCTGGGTCCGCGGACGCTCGAAGCGGTCGAGGCCGTCGACGCCGGCGCCGTGGAGGCCTTCGCCGCCTATCTGGACGCGCGCCGAGCCGCCGGGGACCGGGGGGGCGGTCTCTCCTCCCGGCAGGCCGCCCGCTACCTGGTGGAGCAGATCGGGCTGGCCCTGACCCAGCGCGCCGCGGGCGAGCCGACCGCCCAGGTCCGCGACACGCTCCGCCTGGCGCTGTCGGTGTTCAGCCGCCCGTGAACCCGCCGGCGGGCCGCCGCCGCATCAGGACCTGCGCCGCATGTCGCAGACGCAGACGCAGAACGCAGGACGCAGGACGCAGGACGCAGGACGCAGGACGCGCAACTAGCCGACTTCCAACTCGAACGCGTCATGCAGCGCCTGCACCGCCAGCTCCATGTACTTGCGGTCCACCAGCACGCTCACCTTGATCTCCGACGTCGTGATAACACGGATGTTCACCCCCTCCTCCGCCAGCGCCCGGAACATCTTCTGCGCCACGCCCGCATGGGACCGCATCCCGATCCCCACGATCGAGACCTTGGCCACCTCCCGATCCGCGATCAGCTCCCGATAGGCCAGCTCGTCCGCCCCCG
>JBCCPD010000596.1:0-1637 GCA_039025075.1 Pseudomonadota bacterium
CATGTGGCTTTACCAAGGTGAACCAACAACATCTTGTGGCGCCGGCCGCGCCGAAACCGAGTCAAGCGCGATGTCGCTCCGACGGCGCCGCGCCCAGGCGTAGGCTCAGGCGCGAGCGCAATATGCCGTCGCCCGGACGCGGCGGCGGCTCGATGCGGTTCGGTTCGGCGCATGCGGCCCGGCGGGGCCCGCCGCCGTCGGATCGGGGTCAGAGGCCCAGGACGCCCGGATTGAGCACGCCGTCGGGGTCCAGCGCCCGCTTCAATGCGCGCAGCGCCGACAGCGTCGCGGGCTCCAGATCTTCGGCATAGGCGTAGCGGCGGCCGATCTGCAGGCGCCCCGCGCCGCGGCGGCGGAACAGCTCGATCAGCTCCGCCCGCGCCTCGGCGGCGCGGGCCCGCGCCTCGGGCCGCGCGGGGCGGTCGGCATGGGCCTGCACCTGGCGGGGCGTGCCGAAGGCCCGTTGATGGGCCGAAAGCGCGTCGGGCCAGTGCAGCTGAGGCTCCACGATGATCTCCGCCCCGACGGAGGCGAGCAGCAGCGAGACCCGGATCCCGTGCGCCGCCAGGTCGTCGGCCCGCCGCGCCTTCCACGCCTCCACCTCCGCCAGCGTCTCGGCGGCCTGGGCGGCGGGGACCACCCCGTGGCAGGGCAGCCAACGCTCCCCTTCAGGTCCGATCAAGGCTTTGATGGCGCGGAACGGCCGGGCGCGCGTGGCGCGGGGCACCGCATCGGGAATGGCGCGCCCGCCGGCGGCGAGGACCGCGGCCTGCGCCGCCTCGGCCACCGGGTCGGCGAGGGAGGCCAGGGGCGGCTCGATCACCAGATGCAGCGACCAGGCGATCTCGGTCAGCACGGCGCGTCGGATCACCGCCGCTTCGGCCAGCCGCCGCGCCGCCGCGAAGACGCCGCCCGCCGCGCCGGCCACCTCGCCGGCCATGGCCGCCGTCTCCAGCACCGAAAAGCCGGTGCGCGCCAGGCCCTCATGGGCTTCGCGGTCGAAGGCCCAGACCTCGGCCAGATGCGGCACGTCCGCCAGGGCGGTCTGCGCGCGGGCGAGCGAGGCGGCGTCGTCGAAGGCGTAGGAGGCGAAGCGCGGCGCCGGCGGCGTCGGCCGCAGGCGGATCAGCGCCTCCGTCTTCAGGCCCAGGGCGCCGTTGTCGCCCAGAAAGCTCTGCAGCAGGCCCGGCCCGAGCCAGGGCAGCGCCGGATGCACGCCCGCGGCCTCGGCGCCCAGACGGATCAGGCGGCCGGTCCCGTCGGCCACCTGCAGCCCGACGACCGACTGCGCCGCATAGCCCTCGGCGCCCGAGCCGAAGAACGCCCCGTTCTGAGAAAGGGCCCCGCCGACGGTCGCGGTCAGGCCGGACAGCGGCCCGAAGAAGGGCGCGCGCAGCCCGTGTTCGGCCGCGGCCTCGTAGAGCGCGGCCCAGGTGGCGCCGGCGCCGACGCGGGCGACGCGCGCTTCGGAGTCGATCTCCACCGCGTCGAGGTCGCGTAGATCCACCGCCACCACCGGACGTTCGCCAGCGGCCTGGAAGCCGCCGGTATAGCTCATGCCCCCGCCGCGGGGCGCCAGCGCCATGCCCTCCGCCCGCGCCGCCGCCGCCAGGGCCGCGACGCCCGCCGCATCCGCG
>JBCCPD010000597.1:0-1625 GCA_039025075.1 Pseudomonadota bacterium
CGGCGGCGGCGCGGCGCTCCGCCTCGATCTGCGCGAGGCGCTCGGCGATGGCGGCGTTGAGGATCTTGGGGCCGGCCTCCCACGTCTCGGGCGGCTGGAGGCGGGCGCGCTCCAGCTCCCAGTCGCTGGGCTTGCCGTCGAGGCGGTCCTGATACCAGTCGGTCCAGACGCGCCAGTTTTCGTCGTGGCGGGCTTCGAGGCCGGCGCGAAGGGTGGTCCAGGCCTTCGACGCCCAAGCCGGGGTCGCCGGTCTGGATGGCTCACCGGCACTTGGCCAGGCGGGCCGGTCGAGGACGGAGCGGCTGGGCGCCCCGTCGGCGAAGGCGGCGGCGTCGGAGGAGGCGGCTGCGGCGAAGGCCGTGAATGCGACGCGGGAGGCTTCGGGTGCGGCGAAGTCGTCGGAGGCGGCGAAGACCGCGCGCGCGGCGTCGGCGGTGTCCGAGGCGAGGGAGGCGGCGGTTAAGCCGTCCGCGTCGGCGTAGATGGCGGAAGAGGCGGCGGCCGAGGCGGCTTTTGCGGCGATGGCGGCGGCGTCGACCGCGTCGGGAGCGGAGCGGGCCGCGGAAGCGGAGGCGGAGGCAGCGGCGCGGACGGAGCCGGCGGCGCGGGCCTGCTCGGCCTCGCCCTTTCGCTTCAAGCCATTGGCGAGCAGAGGCGAAGCCAGAGCCCGCAGAACCGGCAGGACGAGGTCCTCTGCATAACGGTCGCCCAGCCTCGCCGTCGCAACCGACAGCAGCGGAAAGACCCGAAGCGCCGCCCGGGCCGCGATGACCTGGGGGACGTGGCGCGGCTGGGTGCGCAGCCAGAGCTCCGCTTCTATGCCGACTCGGAAGTCCGGAACCTGGTCCGCCATGCGCCCCCGCCCTGCTTTGCGAGCTAGCCTAGACCTTCCGCTCGCGACGGGGAAACGGCCCTGCGATCAGAGATGTAGCGTCACGATCAGGGCCAGCAGCAGCACCGCCGCCGCCGAGGTCCAGGCGGCGGCGATGCGCAGGGCGAGGCTCGGCCAGGGGGGCGGGGCGGCGGCGTGGGCGCGGGAAAGGACGGCGGCGAGGAGCGGGGCGGCGAGGAGGGCGCCCGCCAAAGACCCTCCGAGGGTGGGGATCACGGCGATCCAAGGGGCGAAAGGGGGGACGGCGGAGAGGCCTAGGGCGGCGCCGGCGGCGAGGGCGGCGGCTCGGGTGGCGGCGGGGACGGCGTGGGGGAGGAGGGCGGCTAGGGCTCCGATGAGGGCGGCGGCGGCTAGGAGGGCGGGCTCGGCCCACTTGAGGGGCGTGCCGGTCAGGCCGAGGGCGGCGCCGCAGAGAGCGGCGGCGGCGTAGCGGGCGAAGCGGGGGTCTCGGGGGCTGAGGGGGCCGTCTCGGGCGTTGAGGAGCGCGAGGGCGAGGAGGGCGCAGATCTGGCCGGGCGTCGAAAAAATGTGGCCGAGGCCGGCTTGGACGCCCTCGAGGCCGGGGACGGCGCCGTGGGCGGCGGCGGGGGCGGGCGAGAGCGCGGCGGCGAGGGAGAGGGCGGCCGCCGCTCGGGGGTCAGGCAAGGCCGAGGAGGAAGGCGAGGCCGGCGAGGGAGATGGCGCCGCCGCCGGCCTGGAGGGCGAGGCGGCCTCGGGGCCAGCGGGCGAGCGC
>JBCCPD010000598.1:0-1593 GCA_039025075.1 Pseudomonadota bacterium
GCATCAGAAGGGGCGCTTCGGGCTCTTCATCCGCACCATCGGTCTGGCGCGGGCCGAGGCGAAGATCACGCTGGCGAACCTGGCCTGCAACTTCGACCGCCTGATCTTCCACGAACGTCGGCGCGCCATGGGATGAGTCCGCCCGCAACCCGCCGAAACGGCAATATGCCGCCTCGGATCGCCACGATCCGGGGCCCAAAGGCCCGCCGGATGCGTCAGACCCGCGGCGCGGCGCTCTAATCCCAGGGTTCTTGCGGGTGTCCAGCTCTCCTTGACGACATGCAGCGACCGACGCGCCGCCGGCAACGGCGTCGAGCGACGTCGGCGATCCCCTCGACCTCGCGGAGGCCGTCGTCGGGCGCGAGCCTGTCCCCAAGCGCAGGCTTGAGCCCTTCAGGGTCACGCCGAACCGTCTGGTCGAAACGGGGAGCGGTTCAGGGCGCGACGCCGCGCCGGGCCGTCCCGTCGCAGCAGGCGGCGACGCCCGGCCCAAGCCGCGGGCGCCCCATAAGCGCCGTCCTCGCTTGAAGCTGAGAGCGGCCGACGCTGGGAGCCTCGGCCGCCCGCCTCATCGGAACCCCGCCTGCGGCGGCGACGGCAGCCGCGACTTCGGTGCTGTCGCCTGTGCCTCCCGCGGGATCTCTGGCTCCATCATTTCGCGGCCGAGCGGCGGCTCCAGGTCGCGGACGAGGTCCTCCCGCTTGCGGAACCCTCAGGCGCCGCTCCCCGTTCGTTGACGCCCACGGCCATCCCCCCCGCCCATAAGCCGACGCCGCCGCGACAGCGAGTGCAACGCCACGCCGTCGCGCCTGGCCCCAGCCAAGGCCGACGCGCCAGAGGCAAGGCTCTCCCCGATGATCCGCCGCGACCCCTGGGCCGCCGGCAGCGGCGTCGAGCGACTTCAGCGATCCTCTCGACCCGGCCGAGGCCGTCGTCGGACAGCCGGATCAAGACGCAAGCCTTGACGCCCCCCAGGCGCCATGGAACCGCGCCGAGGCCGACCCGCTCGGCGCTTGCGCGCCTCCCCCACCGTCCCGTCCTTGGCGGGCCCAACGCCCGACCCTCAGCTCGCGCCCCGCGACCCCGCCACGAAGACTCCGTCCTTGCAAAGAACCTTGAGGGAGTTCGGGCGGGGCCGAGGCGCCTGCCCGCAGGGCGGCGCGAGGGCCCTCCCGGGCGCCCGCTCAGCCCCCCAGCTCCATGCGCTGCAGCACCGCCTGGGCCTCCGCCCCGTCGGGGCCCTCGCGGTCCAGCGCCACGGCGCGCAGAAGGCTTTCGCGCGCCGGGGCCCGGAGGCCCAGGGCCGCCTCGGCGGCGCCCTGCTCCAGCCAGGCGCGCGCCAGATCGGGCGAGGCCGCCACCGCCGCCCGGGCGTCCTGCAAGGCGCCCTCGGCCGCGCCCGCCTCGCGCCGCAGACGCGCGCGCAGCACCCGCGCCGCGACGTCCTGCGGCGCGACAGCCAGCGCCACGTCCAGATCGGTCAGCGCCGCGCCCGGCAGCCCCAGCTCGGCCAAAGCCTCGGCCCGCAGACGGCGCAGCCTCGGCCCTTGCCGGTCGAGCGCCACCCCCGCGTCCAACGCCGCCCGCGCCGCC
>JBCCPD010000599.1:0-1573 GCA_039025075.1 Pseudomonadota bacterium
GGCCGCCCGCCGCGCCCGGCCCAACGGACGGGGCCGAGGCGGAGCCGAGCGTCCCGACGGGCGGGAGCGCGCCGCTGGCATCTCGGCGCGGCGCGGGGCGTGGCGCGGCGGGGCGCAGCGGGGAACGGGGCCGGAAACGGTGGCGGTCTTGAAGATCATGCGCTTGAACGCCTGGGGCGGACGTCTGCATGACCGGCTGATCCCCTATCTGACCGCGGCGGCGCCGGACGTCCTGTGCCTGCAGGAGGTGATCCGCGCGCCCGGCCCGCGGCGCTGGCTGGCGTATCGGGACGCGGAGCGGCGGCTGCCCCAGCGGTCGGATCTGTTGGCCGACGTGGCGGTGGCGCCGCCCTCGCATGCGGGGGTGTTCGCGCCGTCGGCGCGCGGACCGCTGCACGAGGCGGACGGGAGGCAGGCGGAGACGCTATGGGGTCTGGCGACCTTCGTGCGGATGGACCTGCCGGTCGTGGAGATGCGCCAGGGCTTCGTGCACGGCGCGTTCCGAGGCGACGGGTTCGGGCCGTTTCCGCGGCCGGCGAACGCCTTGGGGATGCGGCTGCAGCCGGCGGCGGGGCGGGCGGTCTGCGTGGTGCAGATGCACGGTCTGCGGGACCCGCGGGGCAAGAGGCACACGCCCGAGCGCACGGGCCAGGCGGAGCGGCTGGCGGCGATGGCGCGGGAGCTGGCTCGGCCGGGGGACGCGCGAGCGGTGTGCGGGGACTTCAACGTCCAGCCGGACAGCGCGACGTTCGCGACGCTGGCCGAGCTGGGGCTGCGGGAGCTCGTCGTCGAGGGCGGGTTCGCGGGGACGCGCACGTCGCTCTATGCCAAGCCCCGGGGGGGGGTCGCGGACTACATGCTCGTGGGGGAGGAGGTCTCGCCGAAGGGGTTCGAGGTGGTGCGCGATCCCGAGGTGTCGGACCATTGTCCGCTGCTGCTGGAGCTTTGATCGTCGGGGCGGCGCGGAGGCCGGCGTTGCGGTCCGGCGTGTCAGCGGGCGGCCTCGCGTCGGCCGAGGCGCCGGGGTCAGGCCTGCGGGGCGGCGGCGATGGCGCGCCCTTCGACCAGGGCGCCGGGGCGGCGCAGGCCGGCGACTTCGACGGCGATCCAGGCCGGGCCAGGCGGCTGGAGGCGGCGGGGCGGCGGCGCACGGCGTCGAAGGTTTTGAAATGGGCGCGCAGGCCGATGCGCCGGCTGGTCGTCTCCGCCGGCGTGCCGAGGCCCAGGCCGGCCTCGGCCGGCACGCCGTCGATCGTGTCGAAGTCTGCCTCGAACGGCTCTGTTTCCTCGGTCGGCAGGGGGCCGTCGAGACCCGAGCCGGTCACGCCCGTCACAAAGAAATAGTCGCTCGAGAGGATCCCGGGCGACATGCCGAGGCGCTCGGCGGTTTCGAGCAAGGAGGGCGGGACGACGCGGCGCGTTCCGACCGCGCGGGACGGCGCGGCCCCGTCATCGCGGATGGGCTCAGCCCTCGGTCTGCTCCAGCCATCACCGTAGCCCATGACCACAGCAACTTTGCCCGCCATCATCGTGTCAGTCGCGCGGCGAATGCCGTCGACGAGGCTTTCCTTAC